>NZ_JAELTK010000013.1:0-93253 GCF_016428765.1 Delftia sp. ASV31 | reverse complement strand
TCAGCCACAGCGTGGCCACGGTGGAGAGAACGGCGGCAACCAGCGGCATCCAGGGGCTGGGTGCCAGCAGCCAGCCCGTTGCCGCCAGGCACGCTGCGCCCCATGCGCCCACCAGCCAGCCGACGCCGGGCAGATGGGCAACGCTGGCGTGCTGCAGCTGGGGGCTCCAGCCAGCCCAGGCGGCCAGCCGCCCCGTGACCGGGATGCGGCTGAAGAACTGGACGGCCAGGACAAAGTGGCGAAGCGGCTGCATGGGCGTGTCAGTGCCGGCCCGCCAGGTCCGTCACTTGAGGAAAAGCTGGTAGGCCGGGTTGGCGGTTTCCTCGACCCAGGGATAGCCAAGATTGTTCAGGAAGGCGTCGAATTTCTTGCCATCCTTGGCGGGCACCTGCATGCCGACCAGGATGCGGCCGTAGTCGGCGCCCTGGTTGCGGTAGTGGAACAGCGAGATGTTCCAGGTCGGCGCCATCAGGCTGAGGAACTTGAACAATGCGCCGGGGCGCTCGGGGAAGACGAAGCGCAGCAGGCGCTCTTCCTGCGCCAGCGGCGAATGGCCACCGACCATGTGGCGCAGATGCTCCTTGGCCATGTCGTCGAAGGTCAGGTCCAGCGCCTCGAAGCCCTGCTTCTCGAAGTTCCTGGCGATCTTCTCGGACTCGCCGCGTGCCGCCGTGGTCAGGCCCACGAAGACATGGGCCTTGTTCTCGTGGCTGATGCGGTAGTTGAATTCGGTCACGTTGCGCGGGCCGCCGGGCAGCTTGCCCACCGCTTCGCAAAAGCGCTTGAAGCTGCCGCGCTCCTCGGGGATGGTCACGGCGAACAGGGCCTCGCGCTCCTCGCCCACCTCGGCCCGCTCGGCCACGAAGCGCAGCCGGTCGAAGTTCATGTTGGCGCCGCACAGGATGGCGGCATAGGTCTCGCCCTTGGTCTTGTGCTTGGCAACGTACTGCTTGATGGCCGCCACGGCCAGGGCGCCGGACGGCTCGACGATGGAGCGCGTGTCCACGAAGATGTCCTTGATCGCGGCGCAGACGGCATCGGTATCGACCACCACGTAGTCGTCCACCAGGCCCTGGGAGATGCGGAAGGTTTCCTCGCCCACCAGCTTGACGGCCGTGCCGTCGGCGAACAGGCCCACGTCGGCCAGCTCCACGCGGTGGCCGGCGCGCACGGACTGCAGCATGGCGTCCGAATCCTTGGTGTGCACGCCGATCACCTTCACGTCGGGGCGCACGGCCTTGATGTAGTTGGCCACGCCCGAGATCAGGCCGCCGCCGCCGATGGCGACAAAGACCGCGTCCAGGCGCGGGCTGCCCAGCTTTTGCAGCTGGCTCAGCATTTCCATGGCAATCGTGCCCTGGCCGGCGATCACGTAGGGATCGTCGAAGGGGTGCACAAAGGTCAGGCCCTTTTCCTTTTGCAGCTTGACGGCGTGCTTGTAGGCGTCGGAATAGCTTTCGCCGGCCAGTTCCACCTCGCCGCCCAGCGCCTGCACCGCATCGATCTTGACCTGGGGCGTGGTGGTCGGCATCACGATCACGGCGCGGCAGCCGAGCTTGCGTGCGCCCAGGGCCACGCCTTGCGCATGGTTGCCGGCCGAGGCGCAGATCACGCCCTTTTCCAGCTGCTCGGCCGACAGGTGCGCCATCTTGTTATAGGCGCCGCGCAGTTTGAAGCTGAATACCGGCTGCTGGTCCTCGCGCTTGAGCAGCACCTTGTTGTGCAGGCGGCGGCTCAGCGCCTTGGCGGGCTCCAGGTCCGACTCCACGGCCACGTCATAGACGCGCGCGGTAAGGATCTTGGTCAGGTAGTCGGCAGGGGTCAGGGGGTGGTTCATCGTCGGCGAAAGGCTGGAGAGCAGCAGGCCGGGAGGCGGCCCGTCGGTGTCAGGCGGCCATCATAGGCGCTTGTGAATCATGCTGCAGTGCAGCGTCCTGCGCGTGCCGGGAGCGACGAAACCAAAAAAAAGCCCCAGGCTGTAAAGCCGGGGGCTGAATCCACCAATAGAGGAGGTGGAGGAGACAACTGGTGCGATGCAGAGCGAAGTTGGTTCACAATCTGCAGTCCATCTGGAGGGGTGTCCGGGTTAACCCTTCAGATAACGCTTGGGTGCATTGTATGCACGACAGGTGCTGCGTTGCAACAAAATCAGGGTTTTTGTGTAGTTGATGCAAAATAGCAACAGTTTTTTGAGGACGCAACAATGGAATGCACAGTGAGTTGGACAGGCGGCACGACCGGCATGCGCTCGGGCATGGGCTTCGTGGCGGAAACGGGCAGCGGCCATGTAGTCAATATGGATGGGGCGCCGGATGCGGCCAACCCCGCCAATGGGGGGCAGAACCAGGCGCCCCGCCCCATGGAGATGCTGCTGGCCGGCGCCGGTGGCTGCACGGCCTATGACGTGGTGCTGATCCTCAAGCGCGGCAGGCATGCCGTCAAAGGCTGCAGCGTCAAGCTCACCTCGGAGCGCGCCGATGCGGACCCCAAGGTGTTCACCAAGATCCATATGCAGTTCACCGTCAGCGGCACGGGCCTGCCCACGGGTGCGGTGGAACGTGCCATCGCCATGAGCCATGACAAATACTGCTCGGCCACCATCATGCTGGGCAAGACGGCCGAGATCACCACGGGATTCGACATCGTCGAGGCCTGATGTAAGCCGATGGCCGGGCTTGCGCCTCGGCGCGGCCCTCCTGAAATGAAGAAAGCGGGCAAGGCCCGCTTTTTTTGGATGGAATGCTGCTTCAGATGTTTCTGAAGGTTCAGATGCGGTGGGCGGTTGTCGTCATCACCTTGGCTGCCAGGCGCATCAAGGCGCGGGCGGGGGGCGGCAATTGCAGGGCGCCGGCTTCGCGCGCAGCGGCGGCATGGCGTTCCTCGTCATCCTTCATGCGGGCCACCACGGCCAGCGAGGCGCGGTCTTCCTCGGGCAACAGGCCCAGATGGCTTTCCAGATGGGCGGACACCTGTTCCTCCGTCTCCACCACAAACCCCAGGCTGGCCGCGTCGCTGATCTTGGCGGCCACCACGCCAATGGCGAATGCCCCGGCGAACCACAGCGGGTTCAGCAGGCTGGGCCGGTCGCCCAGGGCGTTGAGCCGGTCGCGGGTCCATGCCAGGTGGTCGGTCTCCTCGCGCGCTGCCTCCAGCAGGTGCTCGCGCAGCACCATGTCGCGCGTCACCATGGCCTGGGCGTTGTACAGCGCCTGGGCGCAGACCTCTCCGACATGATTGACGCGCATCAAGGCGCCCGACAGGCGGCGCTGTGCCTCGGTCAGCTCTCCCTCCGCGATGCCGGCGGCCGGGGAGCGTTCGGCGGCGGAAGGCTGTGCAAACAGGGTGCGAAGCGCCGCATCGGCGGCAGTCAGTATCTTGTCCATGGGCGGTCCCTAGAGCGGAAATCTTGGCAAATTCAGGGTCTGAACGGTACACCAGGACGCCATGCCCTCTCTTTGTGCAAGCGCAACAAGGCCGGCGCGATGTTCGGGTTGGGCCTGATTGTGTTGGCTTGCAGGTTTGTTGCGGCAGTGCAACGAAAAACGGGGGGTAATGCCCGTTTGTGGGTGAATTTCTTTGCATGGGCAGCGGTGGTCTGGTGCAATAGGCCCTAACTTCCCCACCAGGAGGTTGGCGCGGGAAACCGGTGGAGCCTCAGGCCAAGCCTCTCTTCCTCACGACCGGCGCCCTTCTAAACCTTGGAGTAACTCGTAATGAAAAAATCTCTGATTGCCCTGGCAGTGCTGGCTGCTTCCGGCGCCGCAATGGCTCAATCCTCCGTGACCCTGTTCGGTATCGTGGACACCAACGTTGCCTACGTGAACAAGGACGCAGCTGGCGACAGCCGTTACGGCCTGGGCACCAGCGGCGCTTCCACGAGCCGTCTGGGCCTGCGCGGCACGGAAGACCTGGGTGGTGGTCTGAAGGCTGGCTTCTGGCTGGAAGGCGAAATCTTCGGTGACGATGGCAACGCCAGCGGCTTCAACTTCAAGCGTCGTTCCACCGTGAGCCTGTCGGGCAACTTCGGTGAAGTGCGCCTGGGCCGTGATCAAGTCCCGACCTTCCAAAAGCTGACCTCCTACGACCTGTTCAGCGCCACCGGTATCGGCCAATTCATGGGCTTCCGTAACTGGGCAGCTGGCCAAGGCGCCGACGACAACGGCATCCGCGCTAACAACCTGATCTCGTACTACACCCCCAACTTCGGCGGTTTCAACGCCGGCTTTGGCTACGCTTTCGACGAAAAGCAAACCATCGGTACTGCTGACAGCGTCGGCCGTTACATCGGCGGTTACGTTGCATACGACAACGGCCCCCTGAGCGCCAGCCTGGGCCTGGCCCAGCAAAAGACTGCCGTTGGCGGCCTGGCTACCGACCGTGACGAAATCACCCTGGGTGCTTCGTACAACTTCGGCGTTGCCAAGCTGACCGGCCTGCTGCAACAGACCAAGTTCAAGCGTGACATCGGCGGCGACATCAAGACCAACTCCTACATGCTGGGCGCTTCGGCTCCCGTCGGCGGCGTGGGCGAAGTCAAGCTGCAATACGCTCTGTACGACCAAAAGGCCATCGACTCCAAGGCTCACCAGATCACTCTGGGCTACGTCCACAACCTGTCCAAGCGCACCGCTCTGTACGGCAACCTGGCGTTCCTGAAGAACAAGGATCTGTCGACCCTGGGCCTGCAAGCCAAGGGCGTGTACGCTGGTGGCGTGCAAGCTGGCGAAAGCCAGACTGGCGTGCAAGTCGGCATTCGCCACGCTTTCTAATGAACGGCTGGCGTAAGCCAGTTGCCATTTGAAGCAAAAAAGAGCCAGTCTTCGGACTGGCTCTTTTGTTTTGTGCTAGGGAAAGACCTGTGTTGTGCTTGTGCCAACGGTGACGAGGCGGGAAAAGCGTTTCTAGAATGAAATTTCCACCAACCAATCGTTAACAAGAGAGAGACAACACAATGAATTCTTCATTCGTGAAAAAGAGCGTGGCACTGGCGGTGTTGGCAGCAACGGCACCCTTGGCAGCATTCGCCCAGCAAAGCAGCGTGCAGCTGTACGGCATCGTCGATGCCGCTGTGCGCCACACCACCAATGAAGGCCCGACCAAGAGCGGCAAGACCCAGATGATTGGCGGCGGCATGTCGCAGAGCCGCTGGGGCATCAACATCACCGAGGACCTGGGTGGCGGTCTGGCAGCGATTGCCAACCTGGAAGCCCGTTTCCTCACCGACACCGGCGAGCAGGCTGCGGCCAGCTACTTCCAGCAATCCTGGGTCGGTATTCGCAGCAGCAGCTTCGGCCAGGTCACCCTGGGCCGCCAGTACAACATGCTGTTCGACCTGGTGACCTCCACCTATGCCTCCTTCCCATATTCGCCGTACATGGAGGCCTACAAGCCTGAAATCGGCATGTCCATGGGCGCGCGCGCCAGCAACATGGTCAAGTACCTGGCCGAGTTCGGCCCCGTGCGCGGCGCCCTGCAGTATTCGTTCGACGAGAACAACACCTTCGACAAGGTCGGCACCGGCGTGAGCCCTGGTGGCGCCATCAAGACGGCCGGCGGCTATCTGCGCTACTCGCAAAGCGGCATCTCCGCAGGCGCCGGCTACCTGGGCACCACGCTGCCGGCCGGTACCAAGGTCGATGCCTATACCCTGGGCGGCTCGTACCGTGTGGGTCCCTGGTACGTCAACCTGGGCTACGGCCTGAACAAGCGCAAGGACGCATTCCCGGCGGCAACCGCAGGCGGTGGATTCGACCAGGCCATCCTCAATTCCTTCTGGACGGGCTCGTCCAACGGCGGCTTCGTGGCTGGCGACGCCAACAAGCGCCAGATGTACAAGATGGGCTTCGGCTACCAGATCACGCCCCAGATCAATGTGGGCGCGCATTACTACCATGCCAAGCAGTCGGGCTCGGGCACGGGCAATTTCAATGGCAAGGCGGACTTCCTGGTGGCGGTGGTCGACTACGCCTTCTCCAAGCGTACCGATGCCTATGTGGCCCTGGACCACACCAAGACAAGCGGCGGCTCGGGCGTGATGCTGGACGCCAATGGCGCCACCAAGCGCACGGGTTTCACCGTCGGCCTGCGCCATCGCTTCTGAGCACGCGGCATCTGCGCAACGAATGGCCTCCTTCGGGAGGCCTTTTTGTTTCCTGTCGATGGGCTGACGGTGGGCGGGTGCGATTTCCTGCGTTAAGGTAATGCGCAGGCCAACGAAGCGAAAGAACCAAGGCTATGGAAGCCACTCGATACAAGGCAGGCGGTCGGGCCTTTGCCCAGATCGCCCAGTACCACCCGGAGCTGACGGCGCTGCGCCGCGAGCTGCATGCGCATCCGGAGCTGGGATTCGAGGAGCGCTTCACGGCGGCGCGCGTCAAGGAGGCCTTGCGCCAGTGCGGTGTGGACGAGATCCATGAAGGCCTGGGCACCACGGGCCTGGTGGCCGTGATCCGCGGGCAGGGCCACAGTTCGGGCGCCATGGTGGGCCTGCGTGCCGACATGGACGCACTGCCCATGGTCGAGCACAACGAATTTCCCTGGAAGTCCGGCAAGCAGGGGCTGATGCACGGCTGCGGGCATGACGGCCATACGACCATGCTGGTGGGCGCCGCCCGCTACCTGGCCGCGACGCGGCGCTTCGATGGCTCGGCCGTGCTGGTCTTTCAGCCTGCCGAGGAAGGGCGCGGCGGCGCGCGGGCCATGATTGCCGATGGTCTTTTCGACCGCTTTCCGATGCAGGCCGTGTACGCCATGCACAACTGGCCCGCCATGCGTGCGGGCACGGTGGGCATCAACATGGGCGCGATGATGGCGGCAGCCGACCGCATCACCATCGAGATCACGGGGCGCGGCGGCCATGGTGCGCATCCCTACCAGACGGTGGACGTGGTGCTGGCGGCCGCGCACATCACCACGGCGGTGCAGAGCATCGTCTCGCGCAATGTACGCGCCATCGACAGTGCCGTCATCAGCCTGTGCGCCGTGCAGGCCGGGGACCTGGGCGCCTTCAGCGTGATGCCGGGCACGGCAACGCTGGTGGGAACCGTGCGGACCTTCGATCCCGCCGTGCAGGACCGTGTCGAGCAGCGCCTGCAGGAGTTGTGCAGCGCGGTGGCGCTGGGGCTGGGTGCCACGGCCAAGGTCAACTACGAGCGCATCTATCCCGCCACCATCAACTCTCCCACGGAGGCCGCCTTTGCTGCCGATGTGGCCCAGTCGCTGGTGGGGGTGGAGAACCTGGACCGGCAGCTGGAGCCCAGCATGGGGGCCGAGGACTTTTCGTTCATGCTGCAGCACAAGCCCGGTGCCTACCTGCGCCTGGGGCAATCCACGGGCGCCCAGCCCGGGGTGCCGCTGCACAGCAGCCGGTATGACTTCAACGACGAAGTGCTGCCGCTGGGCGCTGCCCTGCACGCCAGCCTGATCGAGCAGGCCATGCCGCTGCATTCGCAGGACGTATAGCGCAGGCGGAGCGGGTCAACGGGCCTGGCTCTCGGGCGCAAGAAGGTGGGCCTGCACCGTTTTCAGAATCTCGTCGGACAAGGCTGGATTGGCTGCGACCGTGGCGCGTGCCAGGACCAGGGCGCCCACCATGCTGCTGAGCATGGCCATGGCCTGGGCGCGCTGTGTGGCATCGGGTGCCTGATCGTCGCCAAGTGTGCCTATCACGCGCGCAAATCTGCCGATGTTGCGTTCCACCCCTTCGGCGAACACCGCTGAAAGATCGCCGCCTGCCCGGGCCACGTCCACGGCCAGCGCTGCGGCGGGGCAGCCCTCGCCGGGGCTGTCGCGGTGCTGCGGCGACAGATAGGACTGCACGCGCGCGGCAAGGCTGCCGGCCTGTTCACCCTGCAGGCCGTCCAGCGGCGCGATGGACCAGTCGAAGGCGCGTGCGCAGGCCTCGCGCACCAGCGCATCCTTGGATTCGAAGTGGCGATAGAGCCCGCCGTGCGTGAGCCCCGCGCCGCGCGTCACCTCGGCCACGCCGACGCCTTCCAGCCCGTGCTCGCGGTACAGCCGTGCGGCGGCTTCGAGGATGTCCTGCCGGTTCTGCGCGGCCTGGGCTTTCGTGACTTTCATGTGCGCTGTCCAATGATTGTGGTCGTTATCAAAACACGTTTATGATGACGGCCATCATCATAAATCAGCCCCTGCCATGGCCTGTGCGCCATGTTCTGCAGGGGCTGTGCACTCTACAGGGAAGAACCGATGAATGCCTGTTCACTTCTGCGCAGCCTGCTGCCTGGGCCCGCTCCGACCTCCGCACGGTGTGCCAGGAGCGGCTCATGAATACGGCCCATACGGTCCATACGGCGGCCCACCTGCCTCGCCGCGTGGTCATCACGGGCATGGGCATGGTCTCGCCGCTGGGGCGCGGCACTGAATTGGCCTGGCGCCGGCTGCTGTCCGGCGCATCGGGCCTGAGCCGGCTGCCCGAGGATCTGGCGCCCGATGTGCCGGGCCAGGTGGCAGGCCAGGTGCCCGACCTGGCCCGGGACCCGGAAGGCGGCTGGGACATCGATGCCGTGGTCTCGCCCAAGGACCAGCGCAAGATGGACCGCTTCATTCCGCTGGCGCTGGACGCTTCGGACCAGGCCCTGGCCCAGGCCGGCTGGCAGCCTGCCAGCGAGCAGGAGCGCACGCGCACGGCCTGCATCATTGCCTCGGGCATCGGCGGGTTTGGCGCCATTGCCCAGGCCGTGCGCACCACGGACAGCCGGGGGGTGTCGCGCCTGTCGCCCTTCACCGTGCCGTCTTTCCTGGTCAATCTCGCGGCCGGGCATGTGTCGATACGCCATGGGCTCAAGGGCCCGCTGGGTGCGCCGGTCACGGCCTGTGCGGCCAGCGTTCAGGCGGTGGGCGACGGCCTGCGCATGATCCGTTCGGGCGAGGCCGATGTGGCGCTGTGCGGCGGCGCCGAGGCAGCCATCGACCGCGTGAGCCTGGGCGCGTTCGCGGCGGCCAAGGCCCTTTCCACGGGATACAACGACCGCCCCGAAGAGGCCTCGCGCCCCTTCGACACAGGCCGCGACGGCTTTGTCATGGGCGAGGGCGCGGGCGCCCTGGTGCTGGAGGGGCTGGACCACGCCCTGGCGCGCGGCGCCGTGCCGCTGGCCGAAGTGGTGGGCTACGGCACCAGCGCCGATGCCTATCACATCACCTCGGGGCCGGAGGATGGCGACGGCGCGCGCCGCAGCATGGCGCAGGCGCTGGCCATGGCCGGACTGTCGCCGGATCAGCTGCAGTACCTCAATGCCCACGCCACCTCCACGCCCGTGGGGGACCGGGGCGAGCTGGCGGCCATGCGCTCCCTGTTTGGCGAGGGCAGCGGCGTGGCGATCAGCTCCACCAAGTCGGCCACGGGCCATCTGCTGGGCGCGGCGGGCGCGGTGGCGGCCATCTTCACGGTGCTGGCGCTGCGCGACCAGATGGCGCCGGCCACGCGCAATCTCGTGGAGCCCGATCCCCTGGCCCAGGGGCTGGACCTGGTCGCCGGCGCGGCAAGGCCCTGGGCCATGGAGCATGCCCTGGTCAACGGTTTCGGCTTTGGCGGTGTCAACGCCTCGCTGGTGCTCAGGCGCTGGCAGGGCTGAACGAGGCGGGTGGGCCTGGGGCCGGTGCTACGTGTAGCGCTTGGCCCGCAGGTTGTTCTTCATCTGCTCCAGCGCAGGCTGCAGGGCCGGGCCGATGCGTAGCGCCACGCAGGTGGCCAGCACGTCGATGACCAGCAGGTGCAGCAGGCGCGACACCATGGGGCTGTAGCGGTCGTAGCCCTCGGGATGGTCGGCGGCCAGATGGATGTGGCAGGCCGAGGCCAGGGGCGAGCCGCTGGCGGTGATGGCAATCGTGGTGGCGCCGTTCTTGCGCGCGATGTCGGCGGCGTCCATCAGGTCGCGCGTGCGGCCCGAGTTGGAGATGATCACCGCGCAGTCGCCGGGCCCCAGCAGGGTGGCGCTCATCACCTGCATGTGGCCGTCGCTGGTGGCCAGGCTGGTCACGCCCAGGCGAAAGAACTTGTGCTGTGCATCCTGCGCCACGATGCCCGAATTGCCTGCGCCGTAGAACTCGATGCGCCGCCCCGTCTGCCAGGTCGAGGCGATGGCCTGCGCCGCCTGCTCTATGGCCGTGGTGCTGGCGGCATTGCGGTACTGCAGGAAGGCGGCCACGGCGTTGTCCACCACCTTGACCATCACGTCGCTGGTCTTGTCGTCGGTGTCCACGCTGCGGTGGATGAAGGGCACTCCCTCGCTGACGCTGCCGGCCAGCTTGAGCTTGAAGTCGGCCAGGCCGTCGTAGCCCATGCTGCGGCAAAAGCGCACCACCGTAGGCTTGCTGACGTGGGCACGCTCGGCCAGTTCGCGCACCGGCTGCCGTGCGAAGGCCCGAGGATCGGCCAGCACCAGGCGGGCCACGCGTTGTTCGGCGGGAGCAAGCGAGGGCAGCGAGGCGGTGATGCGGTCCAGCATTAGGCGGTGGGCGTTGTTCTGTGGGTAAAGGGAAGCGGTTGCCGCAAGGCAGGTCCAGCGCGCATTTTGCATGAGCGGCAGCCTTCGCTTACTTTCCTGACGCCGATGCAAACCATGCGCGCGCATACACTCGGAGGATTTGCCGGTACAACCGCACCGCCCTGGTGCGATGCCGCCCCTCGCCAGGCTCCCGCCCAAAGGATGTTCCATGAACCAGCTTGATGCGCTTCGACAGTACACGACCGTGGTGGCCGATACCGGCGACTTCCACCAACTGGCCCAGTTCCAGCCGCGGGATGCGACCACCAATCCCTCGCTCATCCTCAAGGCGGTGCAAAAGCCCGAGTACGCACCGCTGATGCGTGCCACCGTGGCCCAGTACAAGGGCCGCAGCCTCGACGAGGTCATGGACCGCATGCTGGTGCGCTTCGGCTGCGAGATCCTGAACACCATTCCGGGCCGTGTCTCCACCGAAGTCGATGCGCGCCTGTCCTTCAATACCTCGGCCACCGTGGCACGTGCCGAGCGCCTGATCGAGCTGTACCAGGCCGAAGGCGTGCACATCGACCGCGTGCTCATCAAGATCGCCTCCACCTGGGAAGGCATCGAGGCGGCGCGCCAGCTGGAGCTGCGCGGCATCCACACCAACCTCACGCTGCTGTTCTCGTTCTGCCAGGCCGTGGCCTGCGGCCAGGCCAAGGTGCAGCTGATCTCGCCCTTCGTGGGCCGCATCTACGACTGGTACAAGAAGCAGGCCGGCGCCCAGTGGGACGAGGCCGCCATGGCCGGCGCCAACGACCCCGGCGTGCGTTCCGTGCGCGCCATCTACGAGCACTACAAGCACTTCGGCATCGCCACCGAGGTCATGGGCGCGAGCTTTCGCAACACGGGCCAGATCGTGGCACTGGCCGGCTGTGACCTGCTGACCATCGCCCCCGAACTGCTGGCCCAGCTGGGCGCCAGCGATGCGCCCCTGTCGCGCGCCCTGGACCCCGAGGCGGCGCGGACCCTGGAGCTCGATCCCGTGCACTACGACGAGGCCGGGTTCCGCCTGGCCCTCAACGAAGACGCCATGGGCACCGAAAAGCTGGCCGAAGGCATTCGCGCCTTTGCTGCCGACACGCGCAAGCTCGAAGCATTGATGCAGCAGGCCGCAGACTGATTGGATGAAGACCTTGCCCGTTCTGTGCAATACCTTGCCGGCATGGCCGGCACTTGAAAGCCATTTCCACGAAGACATCCAGACCCTGGATCTGCGCCAGGCCTTTGCCGCGGACGCGGGCCGGCTGGACGCGCTGAGCCAGCAGGCGCCCCATGTCTTTGCCGACCTGTCCAAGAACCTCTGGACCGGGCGCACCGAAGAGCTGCTGCGCGAGCTGGCGCAGCAGGCCGGCGTGCTGGCCCAGCGCGACGCCATGCTGGCCGGCGAGCCCGTCAACTGCACCGAGGGCCGTGCCGTCATGCACTGGCTGCTGCGCATGCCGCGCGACGGCGGCCAGCTGCGCCACTGCGCCACCGTGCAGCAGTGGCAGCCGGCCATGCACGAGGCGCTGGGCCAGGTGCACGAGACGCTGGACGCCATGCTGGCCCTGGCCGAGCAGGTGCGTGGCGACGAGGGCATCACCGACATCGTGAACATCGGCATCGGCGGCTCGCACCTGGGCCCCGAAGTGGTGGTCAATGCGCTGGAGGACTGGGTCGATGCGGGCAAGAATTTCCATTTCGTCTCCAACGTCGATGGCCATGAGCTCGGCCATGTGCTGCGCCGCGTGCGCCCGCACAGCACGCTGTTCCTGATCGCCTCCAAATCCTTCACCACGGCCGAGACCATGCTCAACGCGCACTCGGCGCGCCGGTGGTTTCTGGAGCAAGGCGGCAGCGAGGACCCGCAGGCCGCATGCTCCATCGACCGGCACTTCGTGGCGCTCACCACCAATGTGCAGGCCGCAGCCGACTTCGGCATCCGCCGCACGCTGGGTTTCTGGGACTGGGTGGGCGGCCGTTTTTCGCTGTGGTCGGCCATCGGCCTGCCGGTGGCCATCGCCATCGGCGCGGCGCAGTTCCGTGCGCTGCTGGACGGCGCGCATGCCATGGACGCGCATTTCTTTTCCTCGGGCGTGGAGGGCAACCTGCCGCTGCGCCTGGGCCTGCTGGATGTCTGGTACCGCGATTTCTGCGGCTTCTCCAGCCGCTGCATTGCCCCCTACAGCCATGGCCTGCGGCGGCTGACCGCCTACCTGCAGCAGCTGGAGATGGAGAGCAACGGCAAGGGCGTGACGCGCGACGGGCAGACACTGCCCGTGCGCACGGCGCCCGTGATCTGGGGCGAGCCCGGCACCAATGGCCAGCATGCCTTCTTCCAGATGCTGCACCAGGGCCAGGACGTGATTCCCGTGGAGTTCATCGCGCTGCGCGACGGCGGCAAATACCTGGGCGCCCACCACCAGAGCCTGGTCGTCAACGCCATTGCCCAGGCCCAGGCGCTGATGGAGGGGCGACACGGCGAAGGGGCAGAGCGCCATTGCGCGGGCAACCGGCCCAGCAGCTTCCTGCTGCTGCAGCAGCTGGACCCGGCATCGCTGGGCGCACTGATCGCGTTGTACGAGCACCGTGTCTTCTCGGCCGGTGCGGTCTGGGACATCAACAGCTTCGACCAGTGGGGCGTGGAGCTGGGCAAGCACCTGGCGCGCCAGCTGCATGCGCGCCAGGACAGCGGCGACTGGCAGGGCGTCGATGCCTCGACGCAGGGCCTCATGCACCGGCTTGCGGCAGGGTCGGCCGGCTGACCGGGCGCGGCGGGCTTGTGGCTCCCGCGGCGCACCAGCAGGGTGCCGGGTCATGTGGGTGGAGCATGACCTTCTTCCATTTCATCGTTATGCACAGGCGCCTGATTGCTCGATAGTTGATGCAATCGCCTTGACGGCGGCCCTGCCTGGAGGCAGCCGGTGACGGCGGCACGGCAGGGTGGAGGCGCAGCGCGCCTTCGGACCTGCAACAACTATCCAAGGAGACCCTCGATGCGATTCGTACTGGCCCATGTGGCGATGGCATGTGTGGTGGCGGCAACTGGCGCTGCCCATGCACAGGAGGCGGCCGGCACGCTGGACAAGATCCAGAGCACAGGCAAGGTGGTGATGGGCGTGCGCGAAAGCTCGGCGCCCATGGCCTATGCCTTCGGCACCACGCAGAAGTACGTGGGCTACCACGTGGAGCTGTGCGAGAAGGTGCTGGCGCAGATCGTGCCAAAGGCCAAGATCGAGTACATGGCCCTGACCTCGCAGAACACCATGCCCCTGGTGCAGAACGGCACCGTGGACATCGGCTGCGGCCCGACCACGAACAACCTCGCGCGCCAAAAGCAGGTGGCCTTTGCCGTGACCACCTACGTGAGCCAGGTGCGCATGGCCGTGCGTGCCGACTCGGGCATCACCTCCTTCAAGCAGCTCGACGGCAAGCCCGTGGCGGCCTCGGCCGGCACGACCGCCGTGCAGCTGCTGCGCAAGTACGGGCGCGACAATGGCGTGAACCTGCCCACCTCGCTGGGCAAGGACCATTTCGAGAGCTTTCTGATGCTCGAATCGGGCCGTGCCGATGCCTTCGTGCTGGACGACAACCTGCTGGCCGGCGTCATCGCCAACTCCAAGAACCCGGCAGGCTTCAAGATCGTGGGCGAGGTGCTGGGCTCCGAGCCCATCGCCATCCTGTTCCGCCGCGATGATCCCGCCTTCAAGAAGGCCGTGGACGACGTGCTGGTGGGCATGATGGCCTCGGGCGAAGTGGCGAAGATTTACGACAAGTGGTTCGTGCAGCCCATTCCGCCCAAGAACGCCCCGCTGAACCTGCCCATGAGCGACCTGCTCAAGCAGCTGCTGCAAAAGCCCAACGACAAGCCGCTGGAATCCTACGCGCAGCAGTGATTGCGGGCTGAGTCCAGCTCCAATACCGCCCGCGCCAGCGCCTGGATGCCGGCATCGATCTGATCGATGGCAATGGAGGACAGGCGCAGCCGGAAAAAGGGGCAGGGCTGGCGCGGCGTCGCAAAGAACGCGCTGCCTGCCTCGATCAGCACGCCGTGGCGGCGCGCCACGGCGGCCAGCGCATCGGCGTCCAGCCACGCCGGTGCCTGCACCCACAGCGATGCGCCGCCCTGGGGCTGGCGGAAGATGAAATCCGGCAGGTGCGCGCGCAGCGAGCGGTCCACCTGCGCCACGCGTTCCAGCATGGCCTGGTTCACGCGGCGCGCATGGGCCTCATGGTGGCCCAGCGACAGGAACAGCGCATAGGCGTGCTGCAGAAAGGCGCTGGGGTGGCGCACCATGGCATGGCGCAGCACGCGCAACTCGTCGATCAGCGCGCGCGGCGCGACGATATAGCCCAGCCGCAGCGCGGGCGACAGGCTCTTGGACAGCGACCCCACATAGATCACACGCCCGCCCTTGTCCAGGCTCTTGAGCGCGGGCATGGGCGTGCCCTGGTAGAGGTTCTCGGCCTCGTAGTCGTCCTCGATGATCACGAAATCGCCCTGCTCGGCGCGGCGCAGCAGTTGCTCGCGCCGCTGCAGGCTCAGCGTCACGGTGGTGGGGCTCTGGTGCGAGGGCGTGACGAACAGGTAGTCCAGCGGCGGCAGGCCATCGACCACCACGCCTTCTCCATCCACGGCCACTGGCACCCAATGCGGGCGGCGCAGCGAAAAGGTGTTGCGCGCATGCGGGTGGCCGGGCTCCTCGAAGCCCAGCCGCTGCGAGGGGGCCAGCAGCGCGTCGGCCAGCAGGTAGAAGGCCTGCTGCGCGCCCACGGTGACCAGGATCTCTTCCTTGAGCGCGAACACCCCGCGCCGGGGCAGCAGGCGCAGGCGGATCTGCTCGATCAGGTCGGGCACGTCGTCGGTCTCGAAGTCCGGCGTCCAGTGCGGCAGCTGGGCGCGCGCCAGGCTGCGCGTGCAGCATTCCCGGAAGCCTTCGGTGGGAAACAGCGCGGGATCGTGCATGCCGTAGACGAAGGGGTAGGGGTACTCGCGCCACTGCAGCGGCTTGGACAGCGTGTGCCTGTCCGTCAGCGAGCGCAGCACGCGTGCAGACCAGTCCGGCGCGGGCTCCCCGGGACTTGTCGCAGGCAGGGCCACGGCGCCGTCCACACCAGCCAGGCGCGAATCCCGGGCCACGAACACGCCGCTGCGCGGGCGGGCCTCGAGAAAGCCTTCATCCACCAGCTGCTCGTAGACCGTGGTCACGGTATTGCGCGACACCTCCAGCAGGCGCGACAGCTCGCGTGAGGGCGGCATGGCCGCGCCGGGCGGCAGGCGGCCTTCGAGGATGGGCTGGACCAGGGCCAGGCGCAGGCGGTCCTTCAGGGGAAGGCCGGGCTGCTCGGGCAGCGCGAACAGGCGGGCCCACTGGTGGCGTGGGTCTGTGGCGGAAGGGGTGCTCATGGCGCAACGGAGGCAATCGGGGGGCGTTCTTGGCGCGGCCGGGCAGAGGGCGCGCGGTCGGCGCCATGTTGCGGTGCGGGTGCGGGCAAGTAAAGGTTTGGGCCGGCCGACGCGGGTAAACACCGGGCCTCTGGCTCCTACGTTTGGACGGCTGTGGCCCCCGCGGCCCGCGCCCTTGTTGCGTATTCTGGATTGAAGGCAGCGAGCCGCGCGGCCTGGCGATCCAACGAGGGAGACAGTCCATGCACACCATCACTTTCCGACGCCGCGCCCTGGCGGCCCTGGCCCTGGCCGGCGCGCTGGCGGGCCTGGCGGCCACGCCGCTGCAGGCCCAGGCCCAGGAGCCGCAGCGCGGCGGCACCCTGATCGTGGGCAGTACCCAGGTGCCACGGCACCTGAACGGCGCCGTGCAATCGGGCATTGCCACGGCCATGCCTTCCACCCAGCTGTTCGCCAGCCCGCTGCGCTTTGATGACCAGTGGAAGCCCCAGCCATACCTGGCCGAGTCCTGGAAGCTGGCCGAGGACGGCAAGTCGCTGACCCTGAACCTGCGCAGGAATGCCGTGTTCCACGACGGCAAGCCCATCACCTCGGCCGACGTGGCCTTCTCCATCATGGCCATCAAGGCCAACCACCCGTTCCAGACCATGCTGGGGCCCGTGGAGAAGGTGGACACGCCCGACCCTTACACGGCCATCATCCGCATGAACGCGCCGCATCCGGCCATCCTGCTGGCCATGAGCCCGGCGCTGGCGCCCATACTGCCCAAGCACATCTATGGCGACGGCAGCGACCTCAAGACCCATGCGCGCAACAGCGCCGACGTGGTGGGCTCGGGGCCGTTCAAGCTGACCGAGTTCCGCGCGGGCCAGCGCATCGTGATGGAGCGCTTCGACAAGTTCTTCCTGCCCGGCCGCCCCTACCTGGACAAGCTGGTCTTCAACATCGTGCCCGACTCCTCCAGCCTGCTGCTGAGCCTGGAGCGCGGCGACGTGCAGATGGTGCCCTACCTGCAGGCCTCCATCGACCTGAAGCGCCTGTCCACCAATCCCCAGATCACGCTGACCGGCAAGGGCTTCGAGGGCATAGGCTCGATCAACTGGCTGGCCATCAACATCGACAGGAAGCCGCTGGACGACGTGCGCGTGCGCAAGGCCATTGCGCATGCCATCGACAAGAACTTCATCACCAAGGCGCTGATGGGCGGCTTCGCCACCGTGGCCGACGGCCCCATCGTGGCGGCCAGCCCCTTTGCCTCGGCCGACCTGGTGCGCTATCCGCTGGACCTCAAGAAGTCGGCGGCCCTGCTGGACGAGGCCGGCCTCAAGCCCGCCTCCAACGGAGAGCGCTTCAAGATCACCATCGACTATCTGCCGGGCTCGGACGAGCAGCAAAAGAACGTGGCCGAGTACGTGCGTGCCCAGCTCAAGAAGGTGGGCATCGCGGTCGAGGTGCGCGCCTCGGCCGACTTCCCGGCCTGGGCCCGGCGCCTGGCCACGCATGACTTCGACCTGTCCATGGACATCGTCTTCAACTGGGGTGATCCGGTCATCGGCGTGCACCGCAGCTACCTGTCCACCAACATCAAGCCCGTGGTCTGGACCAACACCCAGTCCTACCGCAATCCCAAGGTGGACGAGCTGCTGAACACGGCCAGCAGCACGCTGGACACGGCCGCGCGCAAGAAGCTCTATGCGGCCTTCCAGAAGACCGTGACGGACGAGCTGCCGGTGATCTTCATCAACAACTCGCCCTACCACACGGCTGCGCGCAAGAACGTGGGCAACCTGCCGACCACGGTCTGGGGGCCGGCCTCGCCCTACGACGAGATCTTTCTGAAGTAGTCGGGGAGGTGCAGTCCATGGCTTTTCTTCGCACACTCCTCAAGCGGCTGCTGCAGGGCCTGGCGCTGGTGCTGGCCGTGGTGGTGCTGAACTTCATGCTGGTGCATGCGGCGCCCGGCGATCCCGTGGAGACCATTGCCGGCGCCAGCGGTGGCATGGAGCCCGAGCTCATGGCCGAGCTGCGCACACGCTACGGGCTGGACCGGCCGCTGCCCGTGCAGCTGGGCATCTACCTGGCGCGCGTGGCCAGTGGTGATCTGGGCTACTCCTACTTCTTCAACCTGCCGGTGGCGCAGATGATTGCCGAGCGCGTGCCCGCCACCTTGCTGCTGGTGCTGGCCGCCGTACTCACGGCCTTCGTGGTGGGCACGCTGCTGGGCGTGCTGTCCTCGCGCCGGCCCAACGGCCTGCTGTCGCAGTGCATCACCGTGCTGTCCCTGGTGGGATTTGCGGCGCCCGTGTTCTGGACCGGCATGCTGCTGGTGCTGGCCTTTGCCTCCTGGTGGCCCGTGCTGCCGGTGTCGGGCATGCGCTCGGCCGATGCCGCAGGCGGCGCAGGCCTTGCCGACCTGCTGGACGTGGCCCGGCACCTGGTGCTGCCTGCGCTGACACTGGCCCTGGTCTACCTGGCGCAGTACAGCCGGCTGTCGCGCTCGTCCATGCTGGACGTGCTGGGCGCCGACTACATCCGCACGGCGCGCGCCAAGGGCCTGGCCGAGCATGTGGTGCTCTACCGCCATGCGCTGCGCAACGCGCTGCTGCCCGTGGTGACCATGCTGGGCCTGCAATTCGGCAACGTCATGGCCGGCGCCATCATCGTCGAGACGGTCTTCAACTGGCCGGGCCTGGGCCGGCTGGCCTTCGATTCGGTGCTGCGGCGCGACTACCCGACCATCCTGGGCGTGCTGCTGTTCTCCTCCATCGTCGTGGTCGTGATGAACCTCGTCACCGACCTGTGCTACCGGCTGATCGATCCCCGCATCAAGGCGGCCTGAGACCATGAATGCCATCACACCACCTTCCGTGTCCGTGCCGAGCGTCGCCGCGCCGCAGGCCGCAGCCCATGCCGAGCACCCGGCGCGCGAAGCGCTGCGCATGTTCCTGCGCAACCCCTCGGCCATTGCCGGCATGGCCATGCTGCTCATCGTGCTGCTGGTGGCCATCGCCGGCCCCTGGATCTGGCCTGCGGACCCGTTCGAGATCCGCACCATGCCGCTGAGCCCGCCGTTCAGCGAGGAGGCCTGGCTGGGCAGCGACCAGTTGGGGCGTGACGTGCTCACGGGCATCATCCACGGCGGCCGCGCCACGCTGATGGTGGGCGCCTTCGCGGCTTTGCTGTCGGTGTGCATCGGCGTGACGCTGGGGGCGATGGCGGGCTACTACGGCGGCCGCGTCGATGCCCTGCTGATGCGCGTGACCGAGTTCTTCCAGGTGCTGCCTGCGCTCCTGTTCGCCATGGTGGTGGTCACGCTGTTCTCGCCCTCGCTGGTGACGGTCACGCTGGCCATCGGCAGCGTGAGCTGGCCGGCCACGGCGCGGCTCACGCGGGCCGAGTTCATGCGCATCCGCCAGCTTGAATTCGTGCGCGCGGAGAGCGCCATCGGCGCGCGCCACGGCCGCATCATCTGGAAGGTGATCCTGCCCAATGCGCTGCCGCCGCTGGTGGTGTCGGCCACGCTGGCCGTGGGCGCCGCCATCCTGTTCGAGGCCGGCCTGTCCTTCCTGGGCCTGGGGGACCCCAACCAGATGAGCTGGGGCCTGATGATCGGGTCGGCCCGCCAATACCTGCTGTCGTGCTGGTGGGCCGTGGCCTTTCCCGGTGCCGCCATCTTCGTCACCGTGCTGGCCGTCAGCCTGATCGGCGACGGCCTCAACGATGCACTCAACCCCAAGCTGAGGGAGCGCTGATGGACACCGACACCCCCCTGCTGCAAGTGAGCGGCCTGCGCGTGGCCTTCCAGGGCCGGCGCGGCCAGGCGACGGTGCTCAACGGCGTGGATTTCGATCTGCGCGCGGGCGAGACCCTGTGCGTGGTCGGCGAATCCGGCTGCGGCAAGAGCATGACGGCGCTGGCGCTGCTGCGCCTCATTCCCTCGCCTCCGGGCCGCATCACGGGCGGGCAGGTGCGCTTCCAGGGCGAGGACCTGGTGGCCGCCGGCGAGGCCCATATGCGCCAGGTGCGCGGCAACCGCATCTCCATGATCTTCCAGGAGCCCATGACCTCGCTGAACCCGGTGCTCACCGTGGGCGAGCAGATCGCCGAGCCGCTGCGCCTGCACGCTGGCCTGGACGCGGGCGCCGCGCGCCAGCGCGCGGTGGAGATGCTCCGGCAGGTCGGCATCCCCGCACCCGAGCGGCGCGTGCACGAGTACCCGCACCAGCTGTCGGGCGGCATGCGCCAGCGCGTGATGATCGCCATGGCCCTGGCCTGCCGGCCCGACATCCTGATCGCCGACGAGCCCACCACGGCGCTGGACGTGACCGTGCAGGCGCAGATCTTCGACCTGCTGCGCGAGCTGCAGCGCGAAAAGGGCACGGCCATCGTGCTGATCACGCACGACATGGGGGCCGTGGCCGAGATGGCCGACCGCGTCATGGTCATGTATGCGGGCCGCGTGATCGAGCAGGGCCGCTGCGAACAGGTGCTGTCGGCGCCCGCCCATCCGTACACGCGCGGCCTGATCGCCTGCCTGCCCGAGCTGGGCAGCAGCCAGTCAGGCGGGCGCACCGAGCTGCCCGAGATCCCCGGCGTCGTGCCCTCGATCTGGGAGCTGGGCAGCGGCTGCGCCTTTCGTGCGCGCTGCCGCGAGGCCCAGCCGCGCTGCGCCAGCGAAGCCCCGCCGCTGACCGCGCTGGATGATCCATCCCACGGCGTGGCCTGCTGGCTGCACGCTCCCGCTTCCCGCATCCGCGCCCACACGGAGGCCCTGGCATGAACGCACGCATGGACGAAACCCTCTTGCAGGTGGACGATCTCCAGGTCCACTTTCCGCGCCCGGGCAAGGGCCTGTTCGGCAGGCCCGAGGTGGTTAAGGCCGTGGACGGCGTGTCCTTCAGCCTGCGGCGCGGCAGCACGCTGGCCGTGGTGGGCGAGTCGGGCTCGGGCAAGACGACCACGGCGCTGGCCGTGATGCGCCTGGCGCCCGTGACGGCGGGCCGCATGCAGCTGGGCGATACCGACCTGGGCGGCCTGTCGGGCGAGGCCCTGCGCCAGGCAAGGCGGCGCATGCAGATCGTGTTCCAGGACCCGTTTTCCTCGCTGAATCCGCGCCAGCGCGCGGGCGATGCGGTGCGCGCTCCGCTGGACCTGATGGACGTGGGCACGCCGGCCGAGCGCGAGGCGCGCGTGGCCGAGCTGTTCACCCAGGTCGGCCTGCGGCCCGAACAGCGCCAGCTGTTCCCGCACCAGTTCTCGGGCGGCCAGCGCCAGCGCATCAACATCGCGCGCGCCCTGGCCACGCGGCCCGAACTCGTGGTCTGCGACGAGCCCGTGTCGGCGCTGGACATCGCCATCCGCGCCCAGATCCTCAACCTGCTGGCGCGGCTGCAGCGCGAACTGGGCCTGAGCTACCTGTTCATCTCGCACGATATGGCCGTGGTCGAGCACATCTGCGACGACATCGCCGTCATGTACCTGGGCCAGATCGTGGAGCGCGCACCGCGCCAGGCCTTCTTTGCGCGGCCGCTGCATCCCTACAGCGTGGCCCTGATGTCGGCCGTGCCCACGGTGCGCGGCGGGCGCGAGCGTGCGGCGCGGCGCATACGGCTGGCCGGCGATCCGCCCAGCCCCATCGACCCGCCCGCGGGCTGCCGCTTCGCCGGGCGCTGCCCCGTGGCCGTGCCTGCGTGCTCGGCCGAGGCGCCACCGCTGCGCGAAGCCGCCCCCGGCCACTGGGTGCGCTGCATCCGCGTGGACCACATCGATGGCGTGCCGCGCGCGCCGCTGGCCCTGTGAACCCGGAGCACCCGCCACCATGAGCATCACCGTCTACGCCGCCCGCAAGATCATCACCATGAACCCCATGCAGCCCGAGGCCACGCACGTGGCCGTGCGCGACGGGCGCATCCTCGCGGTCGGGGACCTGGCGCGCTGCACGGCCTGGGGCGAGTGCCGCATCGACGAGCGCTTTGCCGACCAGGTGCTGCTGCCCGGCCTGGTGGAGGGCCACTGCCACCTCAAGGAAGGCAGCATGTGGGATTGGACATACACGGGCTGGTTCGACCGGCGTGACCCCGACGGAAAGACCTGGCCCGGCCTGCGCTCCATGGATGCCGTGGTGGACCGCCTGGCCGAGGTGGCGGCGCGCATGGATGCGCAGGGCCTGCCGCCCGGACAGCCGCTGATCGCCTGGGGGTTCGATCCCATCTACTTTGGCGGCGAGCGCATGACGGTGGAGCACCTGGACCGGGCCGCAGGAGGCCGTCCCGTCGTGATCTCGCACGCCAACGGCCATTTGATGAACGTCAACAGCGCCATGCTGCGCCTGGCCGAGATCACGCGTGACAACGAGGTCGAGGGCGTGGTGCGCTTTGCGCCCGGCCACGCCCTGGCCGGCGAGCCCACGGGCGAGCTGCAGGAGCCGGCCGCCATGTTCCTGGTGCTGCGCAAGATCGGCAACGCCGGCCTGCTGGCGCCCATGACCGAGGCGGGCGTGCGCTCCTTCGCCCGCCTGGCCTGCCGCCAGGGCGTGACCACGGCCACCGACCTGGTCAACAGGCTGGGTGAGCAGGACTGCCGCGTGCTGGAGGCCGCGCTGGCCGACGACCAGGTGCCCATCCGCATCCTGCCGGCCTTCCAGGCGTTTCACGGCACCCATGGCGCCGAGGCCGGTGCCGGGCATGTGCGCGCGCTCATGGCGCGCAACACCGACCGGCTGCGCTACGGCCTGGTCAAGATGATGCTGGACGGCTCCATCCAGGGCTTTTCGGCGCGCCTGCGCTGGCCCGGTCACTACAACGGCGCGCCCAACGGCATCTGGGTCACGGCGCCCGCGCAGTACGAGGCCGATTTCGAGACCTACCACCGCGCAGGCCTGCTCATCCATACGCACACCAATGGCGACGAGGCCAGCGAAGCCGCCATCGACGCCATAGGCCGCGTGCTGGCCCGCGCGCCCCGGCCCGACCACCGCCACACGCTGCAGCATGGCCAGATGATCGATGCGCCGCTGTTTCGCCGCATGGCGGCGCTGGGCCTGTGCGCCAACCTGTTCGCCAACCACCTCTGGTACTGGGGCGACCAGCACTACGAGATGACCATGGGGCCGGACCGGGCCATGCGGCTCGATGCCTGCGCCAGCGCGCTGGCCGCCGGCGTGCCGCTGGCCATCCATTCGGATGCGCCCGTCACGCCGCTGGGGCCGCTGTTCACCGCCTGGTGCGCGGTCCACCGGATCACGCCCAAGGGCCGCGTGCTGGGCGCGGCCGAGCGCCTGACCGTGGCCCAGGCCCTGCATGCCGTCACGCTGGGCGCGGCCTGGACACTGAAGATGGACCACGAGATCGGCAGCATCGAATGCGGCAAGCGCGCCGACTTCTGCGTGCTGGAGGACGATCCGCTGTCCCTGGACCCCATGGTGCTCAAGGACCTCCGGGTCTGGGGCACGGTGCTGTCGGGGCGCGTCTTCAAGGCGGCATGACATGGGACAGCGGCTGCCGTTCACGGTCATCGGCGGTTTCCTGGGCGCCGGCAAGACCACGCTGCTCAACCACTGGCTGCGCCATGCGGATGGCCAGCGGCTGGCCGTGCTGGTCAACGACTTCGGTGCGCTCAACATCGATGCAGGCCTGATCAAGGCCCACAGCGGCGACACCATCGCGCTGACCAATGGCTGCGTGTGCTGCCAGATCGGCGATGACCTCTCCATGGCCCTGATTGGCGTGCTGCAGCAGCGCGAGCGCTTCGACGCCGTGGTGGTCGAGGCCAGCGGCGTCTCCGACCCCTGGCGCATTGCCCAATTGGGCCTGGCCGATCCCGCACTGGCGCTGGACGGCGTCATCGTGGTCGTCGATGCCGCTGCCCTGCCCGGGCAGGCGGCCGATCCGCTGCTGGCCGACACGCTGCAGCGCCAGGTGGCCCGGGCCGACCTGGTCATCGTCAACAAGACCGATCTGGCCGATGCCCGGACCCTGGAGCGCGTGCACGGCTGGATAGCCAGCCACGCGCCAGCCGCGCAACGCTGCGATGTGCACGAAGCCCGGGTGCCCGTGGAACTGCTCAGCGGCGCAGCCCTGCTGCGTGGCGTGCGGGAGGTTTCATGGGGTGCCGGCACTGCGCGCCCCCTGCATGGCCGGCAGTTCGAGACCTGGTCCTGCCAGCCGCCCGGGATGCTGTCCGAGACGGCCCTGCAGGCGTGGCTGCAGGCCATGCCGGCTGGCGTGCTGCGGCTCAAGGGCGTGGTGCAGACCGGGGCGGGCCAGTGGAGCGAGCTTCAGTTTGCCGGGCGCAGCGGCCGGCTGCGTGCCGCATCAGCGCCCGCGCCCGCGCAGCAGCAGGTGCCCGCCATCGTGGCCATCGGCCTGGCCGGGCAGTTGCCGGTGGCGGCGCTGCAGGCGCTGGTGGCAGGCGCTGCGGGCGTCAGGGCTGCGGGCCGTCCCGCATGAAATCCTGGGCTGCCTGCTGCAGCCACTCGCGCAGGCTTTGCAGCGGCGGGTAGTTGCCGCGGCTCGTGGGCCAGGCCAGGTAGTAGCGCTCGGCGCTTTCCATCTCGGGCAGATGGGGCAGGGCACGCACCAGATCGCCCTGGGCCAGTTCCCGCTCGATCAGAAAGCGTGGCAGCAAGGCCACGCCCACGCCCGCGATGGCGGCCTGGGCGGCGGTGGCGAACTGGTCGAACAGCATGCCCTGGCCCTCGGCCATGGGCGCATGGTGCACGGACAGCCAGCGCTGCCAGGCATCGGGGCGCGAGGCCAGGTGCAGCAGCGGCGCCTGCAGCAGGTCCTGGGGCTGGGCAAAGCCATGCTGGGCCAGCAGGGCGGGGCTGCAGGCAGGCACCACGGTCTCGCTCATCAGAAAGGCCAGCTCGGCGCCCGGCCAGTGCGGCAGGCCGAAATGGATGGCGGCGTCCACGGCTTCGAGCTGGAAGTCGAACTGGGACAGCCGCGTCGTCAGGTTGATGGTGATGCCCGGGTGGGCGCTGAAGAACTGCGGCAGGCGCGGCGCCAGCCAGCGCGTGCCGAAGGTGGGCAGGATGGCCAGGTTCAGGCTGCCGCCGCGCGGGTTGGCGCGAAAGCCCAGCGTGGCGGTGGAGATGCGCATCAGCGCGCCGCGTATCTCCTGGGCATAGGCCTGGCCGGCCGGACTGAGCCGCACAGTCTGGCGCTCGCGCACAAAGAGTTCTGCCTCCAGCCGCTCCTCCAGCGCGCGGATCTGGCGGCTGACGGCGCTTTGCGTCAGGTGCAGCTCGGCCGCAGCTGCCGTGAAGCTCTGGTGCCGGGCCGCCGCCTCGAAGGCGCACAGCAGGGACATGGGGGGCAGGAAACGGCGGGACAGCAGCATGGCAGAGGGCGGTGGGGCAATCGTGGGAGGGGCATTCTGTTTGGGAATGACCTATGGGCCTGATTATCGTTTGACCAGGCTCAAGGCGCAGACCTAGCATGCGTGCCAGGAATCCACTCTGCCGCAGGGCTGCCCTGTGGCTCCAACTTCAGTCCCCACGAGCACCATGTCCTCTACGCCTGCCCACACCTTCGTGCCCTCCGACGAGATCCGCGCACGGTTTTCCAGCGCCATGTCCGAGATGTACCGCGATGAAGTGCCCCAGTACGGCACGCTGATCGAACTCGTGGCCGACATCAACCAGCGCACCCTGCAGGCCGAGCCCGCGCTGCTGGCCCGTATGCAGCGCAGCGGCGAGCTGGCCCGCCTGGGCGTGGAGCGCCACGGTGCCATCCGCGTGGGCACGGCGGCCGAGCTGTCCATGCTGCGCCGCCTGTTCGCCATCATGGGCATGGAGCCCGTGGGCTACTACGACCTGTCGGTGGCCGGCGTGCCCGTGCACTCCACGGCCTTCCGTCCCGTCAGCGATGCCGCTCTGCTGGCCAATCCCTTCCGCGTCTTCACCTCGCTGCTGCGCCTGGACCTGATTGCCGACGAGGCGCTGCGGGCCCAGGCGGGCGCCATCCTGGCGCGCCGCAACATCTTCACCGAACGCGCGCTGGCGCTGATCGCCCAGGCCGAAGCCCATGGCGGCCTGGCCGACGCCGACGCCGACGCATTCGTGCGCGAGGCGCTGGAGACCTTCCGCTGGCACAGCGAGTCCACCGTGGACGGCGCCACCTACGACGCGCTGCACAAGGCCCACCGCCTGATCGCCGACGTGGTCTGCTTCAAGGGCCCGCACATCAACCACCTGACGCCGCGCACGCTGGACATCGACGCGGCCCAGGCCGCCATGCCCGCACGCGGCATGGACGCCAAGGACGTGGTCGAAGGCCCGCCGCGCCGCGCCTGCCCCATCCTGCTGCGCCAGACCAGCTTCAAGGCGCTCAAGGAGACCGTGCGTTTTGCGGGCGATGCCACGGGCGCGGGCTCGCACACGGCGCGCTTCGGCGAGATCGAGCAGCGCGGCGTGGCGCTCACGCGCAAGGGCCGCGCGCTCTACGACCAGCTGCTGGCCCAGGTGCGCGACATGGGCAGCGCAGGCAGTGCCGCGCCCGACTACGGCAGCCGCCTGGCCCAGGTCTTCGAGGCTTTCCCCGACACCCATGAGCAGCTGCGCCGGCAAGACCTGGCCTTCTACCGCTTCACGTTGAGCGACGAGGGAGCCGCCCTGGCCGCAGGCGAGGCCGCAGCGGCCGCCGCCTCGGACCTGGACGCCCTGATCGCCCGCGGCCTGGCCCAGGCCGAGCCCATCGTCTACGAGGACTTCCTGCCCGTGAGCGCGGCCGGCATCTTCCAGTCCAACCTGGGCGGCGAAGAGCAAAAGCAGTACGCGGCCCATGCGGCCCAGCAGGCCTTCGAGGCCGACCTGGGTGCCCGCGTGCATGACGAGATCGCGCTGTACGAGCAGGCCCAGCAGCGATCCATCGACCAGCTGCGCAGCGCGCTGCGCGGCCAGGCCACCAAGGTCGCCGCATAAGCGCCGACCCGGGCTGAGCCCGCCACCGTTGATCCCCTTCCCCGGGGCGCATGCACAGGCGCCAGGCCTGCGCGTGCGCCCCTTTGTTTTTGCCATTTGCCGGAGGCCTTCATGAGCACCGCAGACCAGGGCGCGTCGTCGCCCACCGCCCATCTGTTCAACCCGCTGTTCGCACAGCCCGAAGGCTCGCCGATCCGCGAGCTGTTTCCCTACCTGAGCCGTGCCGGCATGCTCTCGCTGGCCGGAGGCTATCCATCGCCCAGCCTGTTCGATGCCGAAGGTTTGCAGCAGGCCGCCATGGCCGCGCTGCAGCAGGATGCCGCCACCAGCCTGCAGTACGGCGCCAGCGAGGGCCAGCTTGCGCTGCGCGAAGCCCTGGCCGCGCTGTGCGCCACGCGCGGCATTGCCTGCACGCCGGCCGACATGATCGTGACCACGGGCTCGCAGCAGGCCTTCGATCTGCTGGTCAAGGTGCTTGTCGAGCCCGGCGATCCGGTGCTGGTCGAAGTGCCCGCCTACCCGGCCACGCTGCAGACCCTGAAGCTGGCCCAGGCACAGGTCGTTGCCGTGCCCACGGACGAGCAGGGCCTGGACACCGAGGCCCTGGCCCGCCTGCTGGCGCAGTGGCCCCATGCGCGCGCCCCCAAGATGCTCTACACCGTGCCCAACTTCTCCAACCCGGGCGGCACCCTGCTGCCCGCGGCGCGGCGCACGGCCCTGGTGGAGCTGGCGCGCCAGCATGGCTTTGTCATCGTCGAGGACGATCCCTATGGCGAGCTGCGCTTTGCCGGCCAGCGCGAACCGTCGATCTACGAAACGGGCCTGGCGCTGTGCGGCGCCCAGGCCAATCCCGTGGTCTACCTGTCCAGCCTGTCCAAGACCGTGGCGCCTGCGCTGCGCATCGGCTGGATGCTGGCCGACGCCCAACTGCTGCGCCGCTGCACCATCGCCAAGCAGACGGCCGATCTTTGCACCTCGCCGCTGGCGCAGATGATCGCCGCGCACTATCTGCGCTCGGGCCGCTATGCGCCCCAGCTGGCCCAGGCCTGCGCCGAGTACGCGGCGCGCATGGATGCGCTGTGCTCCGGCATGCAGTCGGCGCTGGGCGATCAGATCCGCTTCGTGCGGCCTGCGGGGGGCATGTTCGTCTGGGCCCGGCTGCTGCCGCCGCAGCGGCTTGCGGGCGATTCCCAGGCCCTGGCCCGTGCGCTGTTCACGGCAGCGGTGGAGCAGGGCGTGCTCTATGTGCCGGGCAAGGCCTTCTTCCCGGCCGATGCGGCAGACAAGGCCGGCCTGTGCATGCGCCTGTCGTATGCGGCGCCCACCGTGCCCCAGATCACCGAGGCCGTGGCACGCCTGGGCCGGGCCTGGGGCCAGGCCGTGTCCTGAAAGACATAGGCAAGAGCGTTCATGCAATGACAAAGGCCGCCCGAGGGCGGCCTTTGTCTTGCTGGGCAAACCGGGCATGGCGCAAGGCCTGCCCGGTTGCGGCGGGCAATTACATGCCCATGCCGCCCATGCCACCCATGCCGCCCATGTCGGGCATGGCAGGGCCGCCTTCAGCCTTGGGAGACTCGGCGATCATGGCTTCGGTCGTCAGCAGCAGCGATGCCACGGAAGCGGCGTTCTGCAGGGCTGTACGCGTCACCTTGGTCGGGTCCAGGATACCCATTTCCAGCATGTCGCCGTAGGTGTCGTTGGCAGCGTTGAAGCCGTAGTTGCCCGAGCCGTTCAGCACGGCGTTGACCACCACCGAGGGCTCGCCACCGGCGTTGGCCACGATTTCGCGCAGGGGCGCTTCGATGGCCTTCATGATCAGCTTGATGCCGGCGTCCTGCTCGGCATCGCCGGTCTTCAGGTCGCCCACGGCTTGCTTGGCACGCAGCAGAGCCACGCCGCCGCCGGCCACGATGCCTTCTTCCACAGCAGCGCGGGTAGCGTGCAGGGCGTCTTCAACGCGGGCCTTCTTTTCCTTCATTTCGACTTCGGTGGCAGCGCCAACCTTGATCACGGCAACGCCGCCAGCCAGCTTGGCCACGCGCTCTTGCAGCTTTTCACGGTCGTAGTCGCTGGTGGCTTCTTCGATCTGGATGCGGATCTGCTTGACGCGGGCTTCGATTTCAGCAGCTTGGCCAGCACCGTCGATGATGGTGGTGTTTTCCTTGCCGATTTCGATGCGCACTGCCTGGCCCAGGTCTTCCAGGGTCACCTTGTCCAGCGCCAGGCCCACTTCTTCAGCGATGACCTTGCCGCCCGTCAGGATGGCGATGTCTTCCAGCATGGCCTTGCGGCGGTCGCCGAAGCCAGGAGCCTTGACAGCCACAACCTTCAGGATGCCGCGGATGGTGTTGACCACCAGCGTTGCCAGGGCTTCGCCTTCGACGTCTTCTGCAATGATCAGCAGGGGACGGCCGGCCTTTGCCACGGCTTCCAGCGTGGGCAGCAGGTCACGGATGTTGCTGATCTTCTTGTCGAACAGCAGCACGAAGGGGTTGTCCAGCAGGGCAACCTGCTTTTCAGGGTTGTTGATGAAGTAGGGCGACAGGTAGCCGCGGTCGAACTGCATGCCCTCGACGACGTCGAGTTCGTTGGCCAGCGACTTGCCTTCTTCAACGGTGATCACGCCTTCCTTGCCGACCTTGTCCATGGCTTCGGCAATGATGCTGCCCACGGATTCGTCGGAGTTGGCGGAGATCGAGCCGACCTGGGCGATTTCCTTGGAGGTGGTGGTGGCCTTGGATTGCTTCTTCAGCTCTTCCACCAGGGCGGCGACAGCCTTGTCGATGCCGCGCTTGAGGTCCATGGGGTTCAGGCCGGCGGCCACGTACTTGGCGCCTTCGCGGACGATGGCCTGTGCCAGCACGGTGGCGGTGGTCGTGCCGTCACCGGCGATGTCGTTGGTCTTGGAGGCCACTTCCTTCACGAGCTGGGCGCCCATGTTCTGCAGCTTGTCCTTGAGTTCGATTTCCTTGGCGACCGAGACACCGTCCTTGGTCACGGTGGGGGCGCCGAAGGAGCGCTCCAGCACCACGTTGCGGCCCTTGGGGCCCAGGGTGACCTTGACCGCGTTGGCCAGGATGTTCACGCCTTCAACCATGCGGGCGCGTGCTTCGCCGCCGAAAACTACGTCTTTTGCTGCCATTTCAATTCTCCGGATTCAGTTGGAAAGTGCGGTTTCGAAGCGCGGATTACTTTTCGACGACTGCGAACAGGTCGTCTTCCTTCATCACCAGCAGTTCGTCGCCATGGACCTTGACGGTCTGGCCGCTGTACTTGCCGAACAGAACGCGGTCGCCGACCTTCACGTTCAGAGCGATCACTTCGCCCTTGTCGTTCTTCTTGCCGGGGCCCACTGCCAGCACTTCGCCCTGGTCGGGCTTCTCGGCGGCATTCTCGGGGATCACGATGCCCGAAGCCGTCTTGGTTTCGTTCTCGAGGCGCTTCACGATCACGCGATCGTGCAGGGGACGCAGGTTCATACCAACTCCTAAATCATCAACAAAGTTGAAACAAAGACTTGCCGGCCCGGCGGGCCGGCATTCGAAGCAATGTGGGACAGAGGACTGTTAGCACTCATGCCCAACGAGTGCTAATAATAAGGCAATTCGGCCAGGATTCAAGGGGTAGGGTCGATGTGCCGCAAGACGGCACACCCGCAGCGGCACTAGCGCAAGGGCAGGGGCCGATTCACAACCCCCTCGGCCGCTGACTTGAAGTTCTCCATGACTTCATCGATCGGCTGGCCCATCTGCGCATGGACGATGGCGCCATCCGCCACCAGGGTGAGCGCAGCGCCCACGGACACGGGATGGCCATCGAACAGGCGATCCAGCACGGACGACATTTCCTGCTTGTGCCGCCGGACCGTCGCCAGGATCTCAGGGTCGGACGAGCCCAGTTCGGCGGCGGCGTTGAGAAAGGCGCAGCCCCGAAAGTCGGGCTGGCCGAACCAACTCCTGAGGGTGGCGGACAGGGCATCCAACGCGGACGAGCCCGTCGCGGTCGCCTGCGCCAGGCTGGCCTGGAACCAGGAAATCCACCGTTCATGGCGGTAGTCGAGGTACGCCCGGATCAGGTCGTCCTTGCTGGCGTACTGGCGGTAGAAGGTGACTTTGCTGACCGACGACCGCTCGATGATCCGGTCCACGCCCGTGGCCCGGATGCCCTCTGCGTAGAAGAGGCCATGGGCGGCCACCAGGATGCGCTCGCGGGGAGGCAATGACTCGAAGGATGGCTGGGAAGTTTTCATGAAGACATTGTAGACAGATCGTTCCACCTCCGTTAGAGTGGCGCATGTAGACAGATCGTTCTACATCTTTTCAAAAGGTCACATCATGGAAACTCGCCCACCCCTGCCCCCGTTCTCTCTCGCAAGCGCCGTCCAAAAGGTCCGTCTGGCCGAGGATGGATGGAACACACGCGATGCGGCCAAGGTCGCGATGGCCTATACCCCCGACACGAAATGGCGCAACCGGGCGGAGTTCGCCAACAGCCGCGCCGAGGCCCAGGCCCTCCTTGAGAGAAAGTGGAAGAAGGAGCTGGACTACCGGCTGATCAAGGAGCTTTGGCTATACGCGGAAAACCGGATCGCGGTCCGCTACGCCTATGAGTGGCACGACGATGCCGGGAACTGGTTCCGGTCGTACGGCAACGAGAACTGGGAGTTCGAGGCCGACGGTCTCATGCGCCGGCGCTTCGCATGCATCAACGACATGCCCATCCAGGAGTCGGAGCGCAAGTTCCACTGGCCGCTGGGGCGTCGCCCCGATGACCACCCCGGTCTGTCCGACCTGGGCCTGTAGGCAGCAAGGCCTCGGGCCACGCCATGAGGTAGCGGGGTCGCCAGCCGCTGCCGCGGGGGCCTGGGCGGGAAGGAGCTCCGCCTTACCGACTCAGCGCCTTGCGGACCTCCGCCTGGAACGCCTCGCTGTTGCGAAGGCGCAGGTACTCCTGATATGCAGCCCGATATTCCTGCGTTTCGACTCCGTAGGAGATCGATATCTCCGCATGGCGGTCCAATCCGGCGCGGCGCCAGAGTGCGAGATCGGCGATGACTTCGGCGCGGGAAAGCGCAGCGTCCGATGTGGCTGCCGAGGCGTCTTGCGGCTGCGAATGGGCTGCGAAGCAGGTCGAGAAGGCGATGGCCGCAAGCGCCGGCTTCAGGATGCGTGCGGCTGCAGCAACGGTGGGGGAGGGGGTTGTGTTTGACATGGTTTGACAGATGGGGTGGGTGGAGCCGGGCCATGGCTTCGGCCGCCTGCTTGGGCAGGTCGCCTGGGCCGCATGTCCCGCAGGGGTGTTCGGTTTCTTTGCTGTGTGGAAAGGGGGCTCCTTTCGGGAAGTGGCAGGTTCAGGGGGCAACGCTGGCGGGAAGACCGTGGCTGGCGGCCGCCAACGCCCTGGAAGGCAGGGGCTCCGGCGCCCAGCCGCCGCCCAGCGCCTTGAAGATCGCGACCGTCGATCGCGCCGACTCCGTCCGTGCCAGCGCCTGTGCATCGAGCACGCCCAGCAGGCTTTCATCCGCCTGCAGCACCTCGATCAGACTGACCACGCCCTTGTCGTAGGCGGCGCCTGCGGCCTGCCGGGCCCGCGTGAGCGCATCCGCGCCCCTGGCGAGCACGGCCATCAGCTCCTGCCGCTTGTCCAGCGAGACCAGGGCGTTCTCCACTTCTTCCGTGGCGCGCAGTACCGACTGCCGGTAGGCGGCAAGGCTTTCCGCCTCCTGTGCCTGCGCCTGGTGGATCTGGGCGTTGATGCGACCGAAGTCGAACAGCCGCCAGCGCAGGCCGCCCACAACGCTTGCCTGCGACGCGCCGGCGCTGAAGAGATTGCCTGCGGAGATGGAGGTGGCGCTGCCGATCAGGCCGCTGATCGACAGCTTCGGGTAGTACTCGGCGATCGCCACGCCGATGCGTGCGGTCGACGCTGCCAGGCGCCGCTCCGCCGCGATGAGGTCCGGGCGTCGCCGCAGCAGATCGCCGGGCGCCTCCGCCAGGGAAAGGGTTGGCAGCACGGGGACCGGGCGGGATTCGGCCAGCTCTGCCCGGTGCGTGCCGGGTGCCGTGGCAAGCATCACGTCCATGGCGTTGAGCGCGGCCTCGAGCGCATTTTCCAGCGGCGGGACGGTGGCTTGTGCCCGTGCGAGCGCTCCCTCGACCTGGCGCAGCTGAAGCTCCGGTGCCAGGCCTTTGCCAAACCGGAGTTCGACGATGGAGCGCAGTTGCTGCTGGGTTTGCACTTGCGAGCGTGCCACTGCCAGCCGCGCCTGCAGGCCGCGAATCTGGATATAGGTGTCCGCAGTCTGTGCGGCCACCGCAAGCCGCACGGCAGTGGCGCCGGCTTCCGATGCCTGGTACTCGGCCAGGGAGGCCTGCCTGGCCCTGCGCAGGCCGCCGAAGAGATCAAGCTCCCAGCTGGCTCCGAGGTTGGCCTCCTGGGCGCTGCCGTAGCGATCGAACCCCGGCATGGAGTCGAGCACCCGGCCCAGCGGAGTCTCGACCGACTGATAGCTCCTGGCCGTTTGCGCCGAGATCTGGGCCGACGGCAGCAGGGCGGCTGCCGCCGCATCCAGCCCGGCGCGTGCCTGAAGCACGCGGCCAGCGGCCTGGGCAACATCCAGGTTTTGCTGCAGTGCCGCCGTGACGAGGCGCGCCATCTGCGGATCGCCAAAGGCTGCCCACCAGGCTGCAAGGTCCGTGGAGGAGGCCGGCGAGGGCGGCTTGGTCTCACCCAGAACGCGGCTGCCCATGTAGGCCTGGGGCAGGGCCGGGGCGGGCGGCTGGTAGTCAGGGCCTACCGCACACCCTGCACAGAGGCTGGCGAGCATCAGAAAGACGGGGGCGGCAAGACGCGGCATGTTCAACAGTCAGAAGCGTGGTGACGCTGTGACTATATTCCAAAATGGTCACTTGCATAGTATTTTTTTGATGGAGTAAGCTAGGCCGCATGAGCACCACCAACGTCTATCCGACCTCTGCGCGCGGCCCGGTCGAACACGATGTCCGGCAACAGATCGTGACTGCGGCGAAAGAGCATTTCAGCCGCTACGGCTACGAGAAAACCACGGTGTCCGACCTTGCCAAGGCCATCGGCTTTTCCAAGGCCTACATCTACAAGTTCTTCGAGTCCAAGCAGGTCATCGGCGAGATGATCTGTTCCAACTGCCTGATGGAGATGGAGGCGGAGATCCGCCAGGCCGTCGCCAGCACGGATGCGCCTCCCGAGCAGCTGCGGCGCCTGTTCAAGGCGATCGTCGCTGTCACGCTGCGGCTTTTCTCCGAAGACCGCAAGCTGTACGAGATCGCCATTTCCGCGTCGGCCGAGCGCTGGCAGGCAGCGCAGGCCTATGAGGAACGCATGCATCAGCTGCTGCTGCAGATACTCGATGCCGGGCGCCAGCGGGGCGACTTCGAGCGCAAGACGCCGCTGGATGAAACCGGGCGCGCCATCTTCCTGGTCATGCTCCCCTATCTGAACCCGGTGATGCTGCAGCACAGCCTCGACCATGCGGACGAGGCGCCCGCACAACTGGCTGGATTGGTGCTGAGAAGCCTGTCGCCCTAAAATCCGCAGTTGTGACCATTGACATAAATGGTCACAAATCACAGAATCGGGTCCTGCTCATTGATCGGGACCCCTCATGCTTCGGCACCGCCATCTGTCCATCGCCGCTGTCGGCGCACTGTCACTTGCACTCGCTGCCTGCGGCAAAAGCACGCCGCCGGATCCGCGCACTCAGCCACCCCTCGTTCGTACCACCCTGGTAGCGCCAGGCAATGCTTCCGAGCGCGTCTTCACCGGCACCATCGCGGCCAGGGTGCAGGGCGATCTTGGATTTCGCGTGGCCGGCAAGGTGCTCGAGCGCCTGGTGGATACAGGCCAGACGGTCAGGCGGGGCCAGGCATTGCTGCGCCTCGACCCGGTGGACCTGAAGCTGGCCGCCCATGCCCAGCAGGAGGCCGTCGCAGCCGCCAGGGCACGTGCGCAGCAGGCCAGCGACGAGGAGCAGCGCTACCGTGACCTGCAGGGAACGGGTGCCGTTTCGGCCTTGGCCCATGAACAGATCAAGGCGGCCGCGGATTCCGCCCGCGCCCAGCTCAGGGCGGCCGAAGCGCAGGCCGCTGCAGCGCTGAACGCCAGCCGCTACGCCGAACTGCTGGCCGATGCCGATGGCATCGTGATGGAAACCCTTGCCGAGCCTGGCCAGGTCGTCAGTGCCGGCCAGGTGGTCGTGCGCCTCGCCCATGCCGGCAGGCGCGAAGCGGTCATCCAGTTGCCCGAAACACTGCGCCCGGCGCTGGGCTCGGCGGCCCAGGCCCGCCTGTTCGGCAGGGAGGATGTGGTCATCCCCGCCAGACTGCGCCAGCTGTCCGATGTGGCCGACCGGGCCACCCGCACCTTTGAGGCCCGCTATGTGCTGGACGCCGGCGCGGCGGCCAGCGCCCCGCTGGGCAGCACGGTCACGCTCAGGATTGGCGGGACATCGACAGCCACAGCGACATCGACATCTACATCGACAGCGGGCAAGGCAACCCTGCAGGTCCCCATCGGCGCCATCCTCGACGAGGGCAAGGGCGCCGCTGTCTGGGTGGTGCAGGGCGATCAGGTCAGGCGCCAGCCCGTCACCGTGGTTCAGGTGCAGGACGGCAATGCCCAGGTGGTGGGTGCGCTGGGCCTTGGGGAGCGGATCGTCGCGCTCGGCGCGCATTTGCTGAGCGAGGGCGCGCAGGTGCGACTGGACAGCGAGGCGCAGGCGCCTTCAACGGCAACAACGTCCACGGCGTCCTCCGTGTCCACGGGAGCGTCCCGTGAGTGAAGGCCGTTTCAACCTGTCGGCGCTTGCCGTCCGTGAGCGCTCCATCACGCTGTTCCTGATCCTGCTGATTTCGCTGACGGGTGTCTTTGCCTTCCTGAAGCTGGGCCGGGCGGAAGATCCGGCCTTCACCGTCAAGGTCATGACCATCATCACGGCCTGGCCTGGCGCCACCCCGCAGGAAATGCAGGACCAGGTGGCAGAGAAGCTGGAAAAGCGCCTGCAGGAGCTGCGCTGGTATGACCGCACCGAAACCTTCGTCAGGCCGGGGGTGGCCTTCACCACGCTGACCCTGCTCGACTCCACGCCCCCCGGCGAGGTGCAGGAGGAGTTCTACCAGGCCCGCAAGAAGCTCGGTGACGAGGCCCGCAACCTGCCGGCGGGCGTGATCGGCCCGATGGTGAACGACGAGTACGCCGACGTGACCTTTGCAATCTACGCCCTCAAGGCGCGCGGCGAGGAGCCCCGGGCGCTGGTGCGCGATGCCGAAGCCTTGCGCCAGCGTCTTTTGCATGTGCCGGGCGTCAAGAAGGTCAACATCGTCGGCGAGCAATCCGAGCGGATCTACGTGGAGTTCTCGCACGAGCGCCTGGCCACGCTGGGCATCAGCCCGCAGGACGTCTTCGCTGCGTTGAACAACCAGAACGCCCTCACCCCTGCCGGGTCGGTGGAGACCCAGGGACCCCAGGTGTTCATCCGCATCGACGGGGCGTTCGACGCGCTGCAGAAGATCCGCGACACGCCCATCGTGGCCCAGGGCCGCACGGTCAGGCTGTCCGACATCGCTACCGTCCAGCGCGGCTACGAAGATCCCTCGACCTTCATCATCCGCAACGGCGCGGAGCCGGCCTTGCTGCTGGGCGTCGTCATGCGCGACGGCTGGAACGGGCTGGACCTGGGCAAGGCGCTGGACAGGGAGGTGGGCGCCATCAACGCAGACATGCCGCTGGGCATGGGCCTGACCAAGGTGACGGACCAGGCCGTGAACATCAGCGCCGCCGTCGATGAGTTCATGCTCAAGTTCCTGGCCGCGCTGCTGGTCGTGCTGGTGGTGTGCTTCGCCAGCATGGGCTGGCGCGTTGGCGTGGTGGTGGCTGCGGCCGTGCCGCTGACGCTGGCGGCCGTGTTCATCATCATGGCCGCCACGGGAAAGAATTTCGACCGCATCACGCTTGGCTCGCTGATCCTTGCGCTGGGCCTGCTGGTGGACGACGCCATCATCGCCATCGAGATGATGGTGGTGAAGATGGAGGAGGGCTACGACCGCGTGGCCGCGTCCGCCTACGCCTGGAGCCATACCGCGGCGCCCATGCTGTCCGGAACGCTGGTGACGGCGGTGGGCTTCATGCCCAACGGGTTCGCGCGCTCCGCTGCAGGCGAGTACACCAGCAACATGTTCTGGATCGTCGGCATCGCGCTCATCGCGTCCTGGGTGGTGGCCGTGGTGTTCACGCCCTATCTGGGCGTGAAGATGCTGCCCCCTCTCAAGAAGGTCGAAGGCGGACATGCGGCGATGTATGGCACGCCCCGCTACGAGCGCCTGCGGCGCGTGCTGGGCAAGGTGATCGCCCGCAAGGGCATGGTGGCTGCAGTCGTGGGCGGGCTCATGGTGGCTTCCGTGCTGGGCATGTCCATCGTGAAGAAGCAGTTCTTCCCCATCTCCGACCGGCCCGAGGTGATGGTCGAGGTGCAGATGCCCTACGGCACCTCCATCGGCCAGACGAGCGAGACCACCCGCAAGGTGGAAGCCTGGCTGCTGCAGCAGCCCGAATCGGAGATCGTGACCGCCTATATCGGCCAGGGCGCACCGCGCTTTTTTCTGGCCATCTCGCCTGAGCTGCCCGACCCGTCGTTCGCCAAGATCGTCGTGCGCACCGCCAACCAGGCGCAGCGCGACGCGCTCAAGCTGAGGCTGCGCGAGGCCATCGCCCAGGGACTGGCTCCGCAGGCGCAGGTGCGCGCATCGCAGATCGTGTTCGGGCCGTACTCCCCGTTCCCCGTGGCGTATCGCGTCTCCGGCCCCGACCCGCAGCGGCTGCGCGACATTGCCGGCCAGGTGCACCAGGTGCTGCACGACAGCCCGATGATGCGGACCGTGAACTCCGACTGGGGCGTGCGCACCCCCGTCATGCGCTTCACCCTGGACCAGGACCGGCTGCAGGCCATGGGCCTGACCTCCGCGGCGGTCGCGCAGCAGCTGCAGTTCCTGCTCAGCGGCGTGCCCGTGACCACCGTGCGCGAGGACATCCGCACCGTGCAGGTGATGGCGCGTTCTGCGGGCGGCACCCGCCACGATGTGGCCAGGGTCGGCGACTTCACGCTCACCAACGCCACTGGCCAGCGCATACCGCTGTCGCAGCTGGGCGAGGTCACCGTGCAGATGGAGGAGCCCGTCATGCGCCGCCGCGACCGCATGCCCACCATCACGGTCCGCGGTGATATCGATGACAGCCTGCAGCCGCCCGATGTCTCGGCGGCCATCACCCGGCAGCTGGAGCCCATCAGGAAGGCGTTGCCTGCGGGCTACCGCATCGACGAGGCCGGCTCCATCGAGGAATCCGGCAAGGCCATGAAGGCCATGCTGCCCCTGTTCCCGATCATGATCGCCATCACGCTGATCATCATCATCTTGCAGGTGCGGTCGATATCGGCCATGGTCATGGTGTTCCTGACCAGCCCCCTGGGATTGATCGGCGTAGTGCCGACGCTCATCGTCTTTCAGCAGCCCTTCGGCATCAACGCACTGGTGGGGCTGATCGCGCTGTCGGGCATCCTGATGCGCAACACGCTGATCCTGATCGGGCAGATCCAGCACAACGAGCGGGAGGGGCTTGCGCCGTTCCAGGCGGTGGTGGAGGCCACCGTCCAGCGCGCCCGGCCCGTGATCCTGACCGCGCTGGCGGCGATCCTGGCCTTCATCCCGCTGACCCAATCGGTGTTCTGGGGGACGCTGGCCTATACGCTGATCGGCGGCACGCTCGCCGGCACGGTGCTGACGCTGGTCTTCCTGCCCGCCATGTACTCGATCTGGTTCAGGATCAGGCCCGGCGAAGCACGGCGCTGATGCACGGCACACGCGCCCAGGGCTTTGGCCGATTGGCCACAATGGGGCATCCCGTTCCAGGCTCAGGAGGCCATGCATGTCCGATATCCGCTGCGGCGATTCCATCCACCCACGCGCATCCCTGGGCCGCCGCTGCGCGCGCGCCGCCGCTCCCCTGCTGGCGGCGCTGCTGCTGTCGCCGCTGGCCCAGGCCGCGCTCAAGGTGGGCGACAGCGCGCCGCGTTTCACCACGCCGGCTGCGGTGGCGGGCAAGGCCTTCGATTTCGACATGGCCGCCACGCTCAGGAAGGGGCCGGTGGTGCTGTATTTCTTCCCCAAGGCCTTCACCCAGGGCTGCACCATGGAAGCCCACGCCTTTGCCGAGGCCACGCCGCGTTTCGCGGCCATGGGCGCCACGGTGGTGGGCATGTCGCATGACGACATCGATACGCTCAAGCGCTTTTCCACCGAGGCCTGCCGCGACCAGTTCGCCGTGGCATCGGACCCGCAGGCGCAGACCATCCGCGCCTACGACGCCTCGGCCGCCGCCGACCCCCAGCGCGCCGACCGCATCTCCTACGTGATCGGCCAGGACGGCAAGGTCCGCTTCGTGCACATCGGCTCGGACCCGGACGAGCATGTGCGCCAGACCGAGGCCGCGGTCAAGCGGCTGACCGGAAAGTAGCCCGCCGCGCGGCCCCTGTCAGGGGCCGTTGCCCTCGCTGGCCAGGATCTCGGCGTATTCCTCGTCCGTGAACAGCCTGGAGCGTGTGTGGAAGGCCTTGCCCGTGCTGCCCTCCAGTGAGAAGGTGCCGCCCTGGCCCTCGATCACATCGAGGATGAGCTGGGTGTGCTTCCAGTATTCGTACTGGGACTTGCCAATGTAGAAGGGCGCGCCGCCCACCTGGCCCAGCAGCACGTCCTGGGCGCCTATCGTCAGCTCGCCGGGCAGGTAGCAGTTGGCGGCGCTGTTGTCGCAGCAGCCGCCGGACTGGTGGAAGAACACCGGCCCGTGCTGCGCCTGCAGGTCGGCGATCAGCGCCAGCGCCGCCTCGGTGGCAATCACTTTGTCAACCATGGGTTGGTCCTTTCCTGGGCGGCCGGCCGCGCTGTGCGCCGCCGGCCGCATTCACCTGGGAAGAACTTCAGAAGAAGCCCAGCTTGTTCTCGCTGTAGCTGACCAGCAGGTTCTTGGTCTGCTGGTAGTGGTCCAGCATCATCTTGTGGGTCTCGCGGCCGATGCCCGATTCCTTGTAGCCGCCAAAGGCCGCGTGCGCCGGATAGGCGTGGTAGCAGTTGGTCCACACGCGCCCGGCCTTGATGGCGCGGCCCATGCGGTAGGCCACGTTGCCGTTGCGGCTCCACACGCCGGCGCCCAGGCCGTAGAGCGTGTCGTTGGCAATGGCCAGGGCCTCGGCCTCGTCCTTGAAGGTGGTCACGGCCAGCACGGGGCCGAAGATTTCCTCCTGGAAGATGCGCATCTTGTTGTGGCCCTTGAACAGCGTGGGCTGCACGTAGTAGCCGCCTTCCAGGTCACCGCCCAGATGGGCCTGGCCGCCGCCGGCCAGCACCTCGGCGCCCTCCTGCTTGCCCAGGTCCAGGTACGACAGGATCTTGGTGAGCTGCTCCTTGGACGCCTGCGCGCCCATCATGCTGTCGGTGTCCAGCGGGTTGGCATGCCGGATGGCGGCCACGCGCTGGAGCACGCGCTCCATGAAGCGGTCGTAGATGCTTTCGTGGATCAGCGCGCGGCTGGGGCAGGTGCAGACCTCGCCCTGGTTGAAGGCGAACAGCACCAGCCCTTCGACGGCCTTGTCGAGGAAGGCATCGTCCTTGTCCATCACATCGGCGAAGAAGATGTTGGGCGACTTGCCGCCCAGCTCCAGCGTGGCCGGGATCAGGTTGTTGGCGGCGGCCTGGGCAATCACGCGGCCCGTGGAGGTGGAGCCCGTGAAGGCGATCTTGGCGATGCGCTTGCTGGTGGCCAGCGGCATGCCGGCCTCTCGGCCGAAGCCGTTGACGATGTTGAGCACGCCGGGCGGCAGCAGGTCGGCAATGAGCTCGGCCAGGATCAGGATGCTGATGGGCGTGGACTCGGCCGGCTTGAGCACCACGCAGTTGCCTGCGCCCAGCGCGGGCGCCAGCTTCCAGGCCGCCATGAGGATGGGGAAGTTCCAGGGAATGATCTGGCCCACCACGCCCAGCGGCTCCTGGATGTGATAGGCCACCGTGGTCTCGTCGATATGGCTGAGCGCGCCTTCCTGGGCGCGCACGCAGCCCGCGAAATAGCGGAAATGGTCCACGGTCAGCGGGATGTCGGCATTCAGCGTCTCGCGGATGGCCTTGCCGTTGTCCACGGTCTCGGCATAGGCGAGCAGCTCCAGGTTGGCCTCGATGCGGTCGGCGATCTTCAGCAGGACGTTCGCACGCTCGGCCGCGCTGGTGCGGCCCCAGGCGTCGCTGGCGGCATGGGCGGCGTCCAGCGCCAGTTCGATGTCCTCGGCCGTGGAGCGCGCGGCGCGGGTGTAGACCTTGCCGCTGATGGGGGTGACCACGTCGAAGTACTGCTCCTTGACCGGAGGTACGAACCTGCCGCCGATGAAGTTGTCGTAGCGGGCCTTGTAGGCGATCTTGGCGCCAGCGGCGCCGGGTGCTGCGTAGACGGTCATGCTGCTTGTCTCCTGAGGATGCTTATGGGTCTGTTGTGATCGGGTGTGGATCGGCATATCCGGCCATGGCCGGACGGCAGACATGATTCAAAAGCCGTGCCAGCCTGCAGGCCGCAGGGCAGGTGCCCGCAAAGGCACGCGGGACGTGGCTGCTTCGGGTATTCCCGTGCGCGTTCGCCCTGTGCCGTGACGTTGCGCAACAGGACAACTGTCCAGAAATGGAACAGTCGGGCGCCTGGCCTGCCACTTGGCTTGCCCGGTGCCCGCCGGCCCCGCATACTGGTCTGCAACGCGGCGCAATGACGCCCGAGCAGGAGACAGCATGCAATCGAGAGCCTCCCTTGTGGCCTTGCGCCAGGCCCGTCACAGCCTGATGGAGTCAGGCCTGTGCCCCAGCGGCCTGGTGGACGAGCGCCTGGCGCGCTCGTGGCAGCGCTGCATCGAGCAGGGACTGCGTCCCACCGGGCGCCTGGGCGCCGCCGACAACCTGGAGCAGCATGCGCTGGGCGTGCTGCGCAGCCGCCACCATGCGCTGCTGGCGCATTCACGGCCCGTCATGGAATACCTGTCCGAGCAGGTGCGCGGCAGCCAGAGCGTGGTGGTGCTGGCCGGTCCCTGCGGCACCCTGGTGGATACCTGCGGCGATCCCTTCTTTCTGGGCAAGGCCGAACGCGTGGCCCTGGCCAGCGGCGCGTCCTGGCATGAGGCGCAGCGCGGCACCAATGCCATCGGCACGGCACTGGCCGAGATGGACTCCATCGAAATCCAGGGCGGCGAGCATTTCCTGGAGCGCAACGGCTTTCTCACCTGCGCGGCCGCGCCCATCCTGTCGGGCACGGGCCAGCTGCTGGGCATCCTGGACATCTCCAGCGAACATGGCCGGGGCAGCCCGCACACGCTGGGCCTGGTCGGCACGGCGGCCCGCATGATCGAAAACCGCCTCATGGCCTGCGACGGCCAGCGCCACATCCGCCTGCACCTGCACGCGCGGCCCGAAGGCATTGGCACGGTGGCCGAAGGCATTGCGCTGATCTCCGCGGACGGATGGCTGGTGGGCGCCAACCGCGCCGCGCTGGCCCTGCTGCGCCTGTCGCGGGGGCAACTGGGCAGCGTGTCGCTGGAGCAGGTGCTGGACGCCGGGCTGGAGGAGCTGCTGTCACGCCAGCACCGCCAGCCCGATGCGGCCCAGCCGCTGCGGCGCCATGACGGCACGGCGCTGTTCGGCCAGCTGGTGCCGGACCGGCGCACGGTCCGGTCCTCGGTCGTGGAACGGGTTGCAGAGCAACAGCAACAGGAACAGGCGCCGCAGCAGCCGGCGCGCGATGCGCTGGCGCGGCTGGACACGGGCGATGCGCGCTGGCGCACGGCGGCCGACAAGGCCCGGCGCGTGCTGGGCAAGCCGATTGCGCTGCTCATCCAGGGCGAGTCCGGCGTGGGCAAGGAGTGGTTTGCGCGCGCGGCCCACGACAGCGGGCCGCGCCGCGACGGCCCGTTCGTGGCCATCAACTGCGCGGCCATGCCCGAGTCGCTGATCGAGGCCGAGCTGTTCGGCTACCGCCAGGGCGCTTTCACGGGCGGGCGGCGCGAAGGACAGGCGGGCCTGCTGCGCCAGGCGCATGGCGGCACCCTGTTCCTGGACGAGATCGGCGACATGCCGCTGTCGCTGCAGACCCGGCTGCTGCGTGTGCTGCAGGAGCGGCAGGTGGTGCCGCTGGGCGGTGGCACGCCCGTTGCGGTCGATTTCGCGCTGGTCAGCGCCTCCAACCGCAGGCTGCGCGAGGATGCCGACCAGGGGCGCTTTCGTGCCGACCTTTACTACCGCATCAACGGCCTGGCCGTGGAGCTGCCTCCGCTGCGCGAGCGCGGCGACTTCGAGGCGCTGGCAGCGCACATGCTGGCCGACATCGAACCCGCGCGCCCGCTGCGCATGGCTCCGGCCCTGCTGGCGCAGCTGGCCGGCCATGGCTGGCCCGGCAATCTGCGCCAGTGCGCCAGCGTGCTGAGAACGGCCTGCGCCATGCTCGACCCCCATGAGGACTGCCTGCAGTGGCAGCACCTGCCCGACGACTTCCAGGCCGAGCTGGCGCAGACCGCCCGCAGCGGCCCCCGGCTCGACGCTGCGCCGCAGAGCCTGGATGAACTCTCGCGCTCGGCCGTGCGGCAGGCGCTGGAGAACTGCCGGGGCAATGTCACCCAGGCCGCGCGCATGCTGGGCATCAGCCGCCAGACGCTGTACCGCAAGCTGGCCCAGGACCGTGCGGCGGACGGCTTGCGGCTGCAGTGAGGCGCCTGCCGGTGCTCAGGCCTTGAAGGTGATCCAGGGCCTGAGCTTCACGGCGGCGTGGATCAGGCCGGCCGCCTCCTGCGACTCGATGACCGGGCCGATGGGCTTGTAAGCCTCCGGGGCCTCCTCGATGCGGCGCTCCTCGCGCAGCGTCACGCATTGCCAGCCCTGTTCGGCCGCACGGCCTGCATGTGCCTCGGGGCGCAGTGCGCGCACGGCCTGGCGGCGCATGCGCCGCCCCGCGCCATGGCTGCAGGACCAGAGCCAGTCGGCCGCGCCCAGGCCCGTGACCAGGTACGAGGCATCGCCCATGGACCCCGGGATCAGCGCGAAGTCGCCCTCGTTGGCCGGCGTGGCGCCCTTGCGGTGGATGTTCATGCCGCTTTGCTGCAGGACCACGTTGTGCGGCACATCGACCACCAGGCGCGAATCCGCTGCGCCCACGATCTGCTCCAGGTCCTTGCGCACCAGCTCGGCCAGCACCACGCGGTTGGCCCAGGCATAGCGCGCCGCCACGCCCATGGCCTGCAGGTACTCGCCGGCCAGCGGACCCGACAGGCCGTACAGGCCGCTGGCCGGGTGCTTCACGCCTTGCGGCCACTCGGCCCGGGCGCGGTCCATCCAGGCCTGGCCCACGTAAAAGCCCAGGTCGCGCGAGCCGCTGTGGATCATCACCACCACGTCGCCCGCGCGCAGGCCGGCCCGGTAGGCCGCGTGGCGGTCCAGCACCTCGTCGACCACCTGCAGTTCCACGAAATGGTTGCCCGATCCCACCGTGCCCAGGCACGGGTCGCGGAACACGGCATGGCGCTCCTGCAGATAGGCATGGGGCGCGTGGCGGGCGCTGCCAGCGAAGCTGTCCAGGCCGATGCAGGCGGCCAGCTCGCGGTGCAGGCGGTCCCTGTCGACATGGCCCCACAGGCCCTGGCGGCTCAGCCGGTCCACAAAGGCGGCCGGCCCGTGGTCGAACAGCGCGCGGAAGGCGGCCGTGGTCACGGGCACGTCGCGCCCGCTGCCCAGCAGGCTGGCGGTCAGCAAGTCCACCAGCCGGCCCTTGTGCGGCGCCAGCTGGTCCAGCCGTGCGCCCGTGGTCAGCAGGCGCACGCTGCAGTTGATGTCCGTGCCGATGGCGGCCGGAATGACGAAGTCCGATGGCGTGGCCACCACGCTGCCCACGGGCGCCACCGTGCCCGGATGGAAGTCGGGCGTGGCGCAGGCGCGGCAGACGGCGCCGTGGCTGCCCTGGCCGTCATGCCGGCGCACGGCCGCAAAGGCCAGCAGCTGGCGCACGGCCTTGTCCTCCAGGGGAAGGCTGTCGGGAAGAAGAATGTGGGCCTCGGCCTGGCCATCGCGCACGTGGTAGATGCCGTCGCGATAGTCGAGAGAGATGCCCGTGCGTGCAAAGGCACGCTGGAGTCGTTGAGGAGTGCTCATGGCTGCAGATCCGCGAGGCCTGGTTGGCGCTCGCCGCGTCCGATGGGTGTACGGACGATGAAAGACACCCGGGCGGCAAAGGCCCGGAAAACGTCTTTCCTGCAGCAGCTCGTTCAAGAAAGAAGGGGCGCAGTATAGCGGCAGATTTTCGAATCGTCTGCGGCTTCGGTCCTTGCAGCTTGAGCAGCACGCCGATCGATCGGACGGTCGGCCGGCCAGTCTCGCGCTCGACGCGGCGGATCAGGTCCAGCCGTTCCTGGTGCTGGGTGTGGGTTGCGTGGCTGAAGTTCGGGCGAAAGGCGCCAGCGCCAGCGTGCAACAGGGCGCGGATGATGGAAAGGTCGCAGCCCAAGGGCCGAGCGTGGCGTGGAGAAGACCGCGCATGGTGCCCTTGGAGGTTTTGGTGCCTTATATGCCGCGTGCGCCTGACGCGAGAAAGCCGCCATCGACGGGCATCGCGATGCCGGTTACGTACCGAGCGTCTTCGGACACCAAGTAGGTCACGGCCGAGGCGATCTCCCCACAGGTGCCGTAGCGATTCATCGGAATGGCCTTCGAATATTCGGCGCGGAACTGCGCGGTGTGCAGCGCCTGCGTCATCGGCGTATCGACGGGGCCTGGAGCCACCGCGTTGGCGGTAATCCCGTGCTCGGCCAGTTCCACGGCCATCTGCCGCGTCAGCGCAATCACCGCCCCTTTGGACGTGCCGTAGGCGGTGCGGCCGCTCCCCACTGCGCGCATGCCGGCGACAGACGCGATGTTGACGATGCGGCCCCAGCCCTGCTTCACCATCAGCCGAGCCGCCGCTTGCGCGCACAGCAGCGTGCCGGTGACGTTGACGTTCATCGTCGCGACGAAGTTGTCGAGCGGGAAGTCGATGAAGGGGAAGACCTTCGCAATGCCGGCAGAGTTGACAAGTATGTCGCAGCGCCCGTGCTCGCGCTCGACCTGCTCGAACGCCGTGGCAATAGCCTCGGGCTTGCCGACGTCCAGCCGCAGCGCGGTGGCCCGGCCGCCGGCAGCACTTAGCTCGAGTGCCGTCGCCGTCGCCGCATCGACATCGAGGTCGGCCACGAGGACATGGTGGCCGAGGACCGCCAGACGGGCGCACACCTCTGCGCCGATGCCCTTGGCGCCGCCGGTGACGAGCGCGACACGTGATTCGGAAATGGTGGTCATGTCGGGTACCAATAAGAAGGTAGAAGGGTTCAAAGGAAGCCGATCGAGATCCACGGCACCGCCGCGACGATCACGAGGCCGACGAACAAGGCCAGCATGTAGGCGCCAATCGGTCGGATGCCTTCGTCGGGGTTGACGCGGCCGATCGCGCAAGCGGCGTAGTAACCCACACCGAAAGGCGGCGCGAACAGGCCGAGGCCCATCGCGAGGATGACCACCATCGAGTAGTGCACCTCATGGATGCCCACGGTGCGGGCAATCGGGAACAGCAATGGGCCAAACAGCACGATCGCGGGGATGCCCTCGAGCATGCTTCCCAGCACGATGAAAGCGACGACCGATACCGCCATGAAGCCTGCAGCCCCGCCAGGCAGCTCACGCATGGCCTGGCTCAGCGTGTTCGAGAAGCCCGATTGCGTCAGGCCCCAGGCCATCGCGGTGGCCGCACCGATGATCAGCAGGATCGAGCCTGACAGGCTTGCGGTATCCACCAGCATCGGATAAATCCGCTTCCAGTCGAACTGCCGGTAGATCAACAGGCCGGCGAGCACGCCGTAGGCGATGCCGATGGTGGAGACCTCTGTGGCAGTCGCGACACCTTCCACCACAGCGGCGCGGATGATGAACGGCAGCGCGATGGCCGGGAGCGCAATCAGAAATGCCCGACCGATCTCACGCCGGCTGGCACGCTGCACGCCGCTCAGGTCTTCGTGCCGATAGCGGGCCCACACTACCGCCATCAGCGTCACGGCCAGCACGAGACCTGGCAGCAGGCCGCCGGTGAACAACGCGGCGATCGACACGCCGGTGACCGAGCCTATCGTGATCAGCACAATGGATGGCGGAATGGTCTCGGTCTGTGCCCCGGTGGCCGACAGCAGCGCGACCAGGTCGCCTTCCTTGGCGCCGCGCTTCCTCATCTCGGGGAACAGCACCGGTGCCACGGCTGCCATGTCTGCGGCCTTCGAACCTGAGATGCCGGAGACGAGATACATCGCGCCAAGCAGCACGTAATGCAGGCCCCCGCGCACGTGCCCCAGCATGCTGGCGAGGAACGCCACCATCGCACGCGCCATGCCCGTCATCTCGATCAGTTGGCCCAGGAAGACGAACAATGGCACCGACAGCAGGATCAGGTGGCTGACGCCCTCGTCCATGCGACCGACGACGATCAGAACGGGCGTGTTCGTCGCCAGCATCACATAGCCCAGCGTTGCAAGGCCGAAGGCGAAGGCAATCGGCACGCCGGCGAACACTCCCCCAGCGACGACGACCACGAAGAAGACCACCAGATTGGCGTTGCCGAGCTGTCGCCACACCGGTTGCAGCAGCGTCATCACGACCATCAGGGCGACGACCAAGCCGACGGCGGCCATCACTTGGCGCGGCCGCCCCACCGCGACGAGCCGCAGTACGGCCAGCAGCGCCATCGCCCCGAAGCCTGCGGTCATCGCGGCCGCGCGCCATGAATTCTGCAGATCCAGCGCTGGCGTGCGCATCATCGCCTCCTCCACTGCGTATTCATATGCATGCGGCAGCACCAGCAGCAGGAATGCCAGCGCCGCGGCGGTGGCAAGCACATCAAGGAAGGCGCGCGCTTCGGGCGCGAGCTTGCCCACCACTGCCGTCATGCGCATGTGCTCGCCGCGCTGGAAGGCGACTGCAGAGCCCAGCATCGCCAGCCACAGGAACAGGATCGAGGCGACCTCATCCGACCAGATCAACGGATAGTGGAACATGTAGCGCGCGACCACGCCGGCCAGCAGCACGGCGATTTCGGTGGCCACCAGCAGCGCGACGGGTAAGCCGAGCAGGTGTCCCAGCGCTTGATGGGCGCGCTGCGCCCAGGCAGCGACGGCGCCGCGCTGCGGGCCGTCTTCGGAGATGGGTGTGGCGTGCATCTCGGTCAGCCCAGCTTGCCGGTGTGCTTCTCAAGCAAGGCCCAGGCCTCATCGCCATACTTCTTCTTCCACTCGGCGTAGAAGCCCGACGCAAGAAGCCGCGCACGGAACGGCCCGATTTCCGGGTCGTTGAAGGCCAGCCCCCTGGAAGTCAGCTCGGGCCGCAACGAGGCGTCGAGCTTCGCGCCATCGGCGCGCATGTCGAGCGCAGCCTGGTTCAGGTGCTTGGCAATGATGGGCCTTACCTTCTCGGGCATGCGGCTCCAGACCTTTTGGTTCGTCATGCACCAATAGCCATCCCACATGTGGTTGGTCATGGAACAGTACTTTTGCACCTCGTAGAGTTTGGCGATCGAGATGATCGCCAAAGGGTTCTCCTGACCATCGACCACCTTCGTCTGCAGAGACGAATATGTCTCCGCGAAGTTGATAGAAGTGGGTGCGGCGCCGAGATGCTTGAACAGCGAGGTCCACAGAGGGCTAACCGGCACGCGAATCTTCAAGCCCTTGAGGTCGTCGGGCGTGTTGATCGGACGGACGCTGTTGGTGATCTGCCGGAAGCCGGAACTCCACACGGTGTCCATCGCCATCAGGCCGACCTTGGGGAACTGCGCGCGCAGAAATTTGCCGAGATCACCGTCCAGCGCCTTGTTGACGGCCTCGTCGTTCGCCCAGGCGAATCCAAGCCCCCACATCGATGAGACGGGCACGAGCTGCGACAGCACGTTCACGCCCGAGACGGTGAAGAACTCGAGCCCGCCTGCGCGCAGCTGCGAGAGCATGTCGGCGTCGTTGCCGAGTTGGTTGTTCGGGAAGACGTTGATCTGAACCTGGCCACCCGTGTCTTTCAGGATGCGCTCAGCGGCCTGCAGCGCTCGCACGTTGAGGGGATGTGTCGCCGGCAGGTTGGTCCCGAACTTGTAGGTAAATTCGGCGGCGCGCGCGAAGCGCGGCAGCACCAATGCCGGTGCGCTGATCAGTGCGGCGCCAGTCACGATGGCACGTCGGCGGTCGATCGAATTCATGGTTATGTCTCCTGTTGTTTATGCAAGTGAGAGGTGGGCGTCGGCCGTGCCGAGCAACGCCTTGACGAAATAGTCGGGCTGGCCCATCTGGCCGCCCTTGAGCGCAATTTCGAGCTGTGCCAGGTGCGGCTCGCGCGAGATGGCGCGGCACAGCGGAGCGCCTGGCGCCAACCGGGCGACGACGCGCAGAGCCTGCGGGGCCAGTCGCTGCGTGACGTGGCTGGAGGTGTCGCCGCCCGACAGCAGCAGGCGCTTGAGAGGATGCGCACGCAGCAGCGCATCGACGAGGTCGCCGAAGCGGTGTCCCAGCAGGCGGCCGCCTTCGTGGCGGGCCTGCTCCCGGCTGATGCCTTGCTTGGCGAGCGCGGACAGCATCGCTTCGATACGCGGGTCCTTCGGGCCGCGCGCGCTGTGCAGCATCACGCTGTGGCCGGCGCGCAGCGCTAGCAGGGCCTGATCGACGAGGCGGGCGAGTTCCGCTGCGGGATCGCTCGCTGCGACCAACGCGGCAGCGTCCACCGGCAACTCGACGAAGCCCGCATCAACGGCTGCGTCGATCTGCAGCGCGCTCAGCGGCGAAGCGCTGCCTGAGACGGCCAGCACCTGCGGCACGCCGTCGAAGCGGTCGTGCGTAGTCGGGATGGATGGCAGGGCGCCGGTCTCGTGCCACCACTGCGTCAGCGCATATTCGAGACCCGAACCGCCGATGCAGAACAAGGGTGTCTGGCGGCCCTGAGCCGCACCAGCGAGCCCATCGAGCAGCCGGCCGGTCTCGGTCAAGTGCTCAGTCGTGGTGCCGTCCAGCAGCACCGCGCCGCCCGACGTGGCGTCAACCACGCGCTGCAACTCGCCCGCCATCTCGGTGCGGTCGAGTGTGAGTTGCGGCAGCGTGAAGCCGGTGACAGGCATCGCGGTCTGCCCTGCGAGGTGGCGCGCCAGATCCGCCTCGTGCATCGGCGTTACAGGGTGCACGCTCATGATTGGGTGGCGATCGATGCGATGCACACGGTCGTCGGTGCCGGAGCGCGCGAACAGATTGCCGAAGGCGCAGTAGCGGCCGAGCGCGGGGGTGGCGGCAACGATGGGAATCGCGGTGTCACCGAAGGCCGTGCGCGACAGGTCCATGACCCGCCCGATGCTGCCGATGGTTGGTGAGCTGTCGAAGGTCGAGCAGACCTTGTAGTGCACCAGCGGCACAGGCAGGCGGGACATCGCTGCAAGCACGGGTGCGAGTTGCGCGTCCATCTCGGCCGGCGACATCGCGCGGCTCGCGCCCGCCACGCCGATCGCGTCGAAAGGTCCGAACTCGGCCAGCGTCTGCTCGTCGGGCACGTCGAGGAACAGTGCGCAGTTCAGGCCGGCGAACGCCAGCACTTCGAGTGCATCGGTGGACCCGGTGAAATCGTCACCGTAGAAGGCAAGCTTCATACCGGCTCCTACAGGTTGGCGAAATGAACCAGCGCGCGCTGTAGCGCTGGGTGCGCATCGGCATAGTGCTCCAGGCTCACGCCGGCCACCGCCGCCTCCCAGCCTTCGCGCATGCTTGCCACGCCGGCGGCGATGCCGTCGGGGTGGCCGATGATCCCGCCGCCCGCGAGGTGCATCAGGTCCACCGCGCCGAGCGCGCCGTACAGGTCGGGCGCCAGGCCGGCCCATTGACCCGACGAGAACACCGGCATCAGCGGCTGCAGTCCCGCCCAGGGCGCCAGGCAAGCTTTCGCGGAGGCGATCACCGAGTCGTCCGGCTCCCAGAACTTGCTGCGGATGCCGTTGCAGTGCAGGTGATCCACGCCGGCCAGGCGCCACAGCTTCTGGTAGGCCTGGAACGAGAAGCCGAGCCCTCCATGGCGCGTGAACGCGCCCCAGCCATTGCGATGACCATGGATCGGCAACTGCGAGTGGCGGCGCAGGTGTTCGACGGCGCTGAATCCGACCCAGTTGATGCTCACCATCACGCAGCTGCCGCCTGCGGCGAGCACGGCGTCGTGGCGGCGCAGCATCTCGTCGACCGAACCCGAGATGTTGATCGCGTACATCGGCATGCGACCGAGGCGATCGGTATGGCGTTGCAACACCGGCATGACGGCGCGCAGGCGCTCGTCGAACGGCGCGTACGGCGGGTCGGCGATCAGTTCATCGTCCTTGATGAAGTCGATGCCGGCTGCACAGAGGCTGTCGACCAATTCGGCGGTCTGTGCGGGCGTGAGACCGATGCTGGGCTTGATGATGGTGCCGATCAACGGCCGGCCATGGACGCCGGCGAGACGCCGGGTGCCGGGGATGCCGAAGGCGGGGCCGGCGAACTGCGCGGCGTATTCGGGGGCGAGATCAAGGTCGAGCAGGCGCAGGCCGGTGACTTCACCGAGCTCGTACAGGTTGCCCGCGATGGTGGCCAGCATGCTCGACAGATTGGCTCCGACGTTGGCGACAGGGAACGCGATCTCAATCTCCGCGCGGTGGAAGACGCCGCCGTGCGGATGCCGGCCGACATAGGCGCTTGGAAGCGTCGGCTGAAGCCCGGGTGCGAGTGGCTTGATGCTGGCGATCCGCGCGCGGGACCGCTCTTTCAGTTCATCGGTCTCACCGGGCAGTGAAAGGAAGGTGCCGCTGGACTGTTCGCCGGAGATCACCTGCGCGATCTTTTCGGAGGCGACCGAGCTTTCGACGAAATAGCGGGCGGTGAACTCTTTACGCGGGGCGATGTTGTTCATGAGGCTGTGAGCTTCTGTCTTTGATAGACCGAAGGGTAGGCGTCACAAACCAATGAGGCAAACGATTCAATTTCGAATGGCTGTGATATAAACTCACAAAACGTACGGGTTGACCCTAGATCAAAAACTCGCCATGGCCACGCCGCATCGACTTTCGCTCAACGGATTGCGCGCCTTTGAGGCGACAGCGCGTTTGCGCAGCTTCAGCGCGGCAGCTGAAGAACTCTCGGTGACGCATGGCGCGGTGAGTCGCCATATCCGCACGCTTGAAGACTCGCTGGGCCTGGCGCTTCTGCAACGCACAGCGCAGGGTGCGACGCCAACAAACGAAGGGTTGCGCTTGGCGGAAGGCCTCTCTACGGCCTTTGGTCTGATTCAGTCAAGTGTCGAGCAACTCAAGCCTGGCCCGCTCACATTGGCATGTTCGGAGTCGATCATGATGTACTGGCTCATTCCCAGGCTGAATCGCTTCAAGGAGATCAACCCCGAGGTGGAGCTTCGCTTCAACATGAGCCATGGTCCGATCGACTTCGCTCATGACAAGGTCAGTGTGGCCATTCGTCTGTCATCGATTGACCCCCCAAAGGAGGCTGTCCGAGCGGATGTGGCTCATGAATGGATTGGGCCGGTATGCTCACCTGGGTATCTGCAGAACCACCGCATCGAGTCCTTCGAAGATCTCGCTCGAGCACGGCTGATGATCTCGCTCACCCGACCAACAGCCTGGGCCGACTGGGCCAGTTGCAGTGGGCAAATGAGCCCGGAGTTGCGCGTAGATGAGTCATTCGCCCACTTCTACCTGCTTATCCAAGGCGCCCGTTGTGGTCTGGGTATGGCGAATGTGCCCCATATGCTGGTCCGAGATGATCTGATGAGCGGCACCTTGGTTGCTCCCATGGGCTTTGTGTGTGGCCCCAACCGACTAGCGATCTGGACTGCTCCACACCTTAGCCGCAGACCTGATGTGGTGAAGCTGGTCGACTGGTTGCACGATGAGTTGCGCGCATCGGAGCCGTAGATGGTCTGCGGTCAGTGCGGCGCTTTGATGGAGGCGCATGTTTTTGACTCCTGATTGGAAGATTTGGGCTGGTTGATCGTTACCGTGAGGAAACAGCGATGAATGAGCCTTGCTCGCGCAGATGCCTCTGGAAACGATCGGCATAGTCTTCGACGACGGCATGCCTCACGCTGGGGCGCTCCGCAAGCGCCGATCGCCACGCTGAAATGCGCGGAAGGCCGTCGAAGATCTGATACGCGACCGTCGCGGGGGTGATGTCGAAGTATCGGAACAGCGGGGCGTAAACCGCATCGACCATGCCAAAGGCCTCGCCTGCGAAAAATGGCCCTGTATCCATTTCTGACTCCAGCTTGCCCAGCCGTTCGCGAAATGCAGCGCGCTTGGCATCGGCGGTTGCAGAGTCGCGAGCGTGGAGGAACTGCCAGCCTTCGGCGAAGGTCTGGGCGGCAAACTCGATCCACGCGCGGTGCTGTGCGCGAGGCAATGCATCAACGGGGTACATCGGCGCACCGCCTTGCGTTTCATTGAGGTACTCGCAGATGACCACGCTTTCGAACAGGATCGCGTCCTCGGCATTCGCTTGGCGCACCTTGAGCACCGGCACCTTGCCGGTCGGTGAAAGTGCCAAGAACCAGTCTGGCTTGGCTGACAGATCGACGTCTATCCGATCGAATTCCACACCCTTCTCAAGAAGCACGATCACGGCGCGCTGGACGAAGGGGCACAGCGGGTGGCTTATCAGGGTAAGTGCAGTCATAGTGATGTGAGGCTCTGGAGGGTTTGTGCAGGGGAAACAGCGGCATGGGGCCACGTACCGCTGTTTCCTTTGCCTGGAGTGGAGGAGCTGTCACGCAGCGCTGAAGCAGGCCGTCAGCGCCTCGTTGACTCTGCCCGAGCCAACACGCTTTCGCCGACCTCCTGGGCTGCGCGCTTAACCATTGAGCAGGCGGCCGCCGTCAACGACGATTTCAGAGCCCACCGTCCAACGCGACTCGTCGGAAGCCAGATACAGCACGGCTTTAGTCACCTCGTCGGCCGTGCCGAAGCGCCCAAGCGGAATGCTCGCCGCAATATCTTTGTTGACCTGCTCGCGGTACGCGTCCGGAATCCCGAGCTTGTCGTACAGCGGCGTTTCGATCGGTCCGGGGCTGACCGCATTGACACGGATGCCACGTCCCAGCAATTCAGTCGAAAGCGTCTTCGACATGTTCAAGAATGCGGCCTTCGTGGCGGCATACACGGACGAGCGGGCTGCGCCTGCATGCGCGCTGACGGAGGTGTTGAGCACGACGGAGGCGGGATTCGCGAAGATCGGGAGCAGTGCCTGCATCAGGAAGTAGGGGCCCTTGACGTTGATGTCGAAAGAGCGGTCAAACATCTCTTCCGACCATTCCTCGATGGGCAGCCAGACAGATACGCCGGCATTGAGGAAGGCAATGTCCAGTTGGCCGTAGTGCTCCTTGATGATCTGTGCCAATTCCTTTTGGGCAGCAACGCTGGCCGAGTCGGCGCGCAGCACCTGAACTTCGGGGCCCAGTTCGGCTTGTGCCTTTGCGATCGAATCGGGATTTACGCCCGTGACGATGACGCGGGCGCCTTCCTCCAGAAACTGCTTTGCGGTTTCCAGCCCGATGCCACTCGTGCCGCCAGTGATGAGAGTACGTTTGCCTTGCAAGCGCGACATTGATTTCTCCTGAGAACGACGACCGACCAGGTCGACCGCAGGAATGATGCATCCATGTAAAAAAATACATAAGATATGACTTATGTATAAGATTAATGCTGAAACTGCATGAATTGAGGTGAGTAATGGACCGATTTCTCTTGATGAGCTGCTTCGCGCGCGCCGTGGAAACTGGAAGCTTTTCTGCTGCGGGGCGTGATCTGGGCCTGGGGCAACCCAATGTCAGTCGCTATGTGGCGGCGCTGGAAGATCATTTGCAGGCGCGCCTGCTCCACCGGTCCACGCGAAAGCTATCTTTGACGCCGGAGGGCGAACGCTACTACGCGGACATCCGGCGAATCCTGGATGCGGTAGATGAATCCGAATCGTCCTTCAGGAACAACGTCGAGCCATCAGGGCTCTTGCGCGTAGCCTGCCCAACGGCTCTCGCACACGCATTTGTGTTGCCACACGTGCCGACCTTTTTGGAGCGCTATCCCCAATTGACCTTGGATCTTCAATTCAACGATCGATACGTGGACTTGGTCAACGAAGGGACCGAAATCGCCATTCGCATCGGACACTTGGAGGACAGTAGCTTGCGGGCCCGGCGTCTTGGATGGTACGACCGCGTCTTCGTGGCCAGCAAGGACTACCTGGCCAAACGTGGAGTTCCGCAGACTCCAGATGACCTGCGCGATCACGATTGCATCATCTACACCCTGTTGTCGTCCGGGGCGATCTGGCGATTCCGCGACGCGGATATCCCGGTTTCCGGCAGGCTCAGGGTGAACTCGCCCGACGCAGTGGGTACTGCGGTCATGGCAGGCCTGGGCGTAGCTCAAGGACCTGCGTGGCTGTTTGAGGGTGGGCTGAACAGCGGCCGATTGCAGTTCATTTTGACGGATCATGCGGCTCCGCCCGTACCGGTGCAGATCGTCTATGTGGCCAACAGGCTGCTACCCACGCGGGCTGTCGTGTTCATGGACTTTATGGGTGAGTTGTTTTCGAGGATTCCTGCCTTGAATGGCCGCACTCCTTTGCCGAATCTATAAATGTTTCGTTCGTTGGTCACCCGCGAATGCCATCAGGGCCAGCAGTACGAACACCTTGCATCGACAGGCCGAATGTGAGACTGCAAACCCTTCAGCCCCTTGCTCTGCCGAATCTTGCTTTTCTTGAGAAGTCCATGCGAGACATTCCCTACGCGAGTGCGCCTTCCAGCAGCTCGGCCATGCGCGGCAGGTCGGGCTCGGCGCTGGTCACCAGCAAGATGGCGCGCTCATAGGCGGCGCCCGCAATGGGCAGCATGCGGCAGTCGCCCATGAAGCGCTCCAGGCCCGTCCAGTGCGGCACCAGGCCCACGCCCATGCCGTCGGCGGCCAGCATGGCAATGGCCTCCAGCGCGTCCAGGTCGCACAGCACCGCGGGCTCCAGCCCCTGGTCGGCCAGCCAGTCGGCCGCATGGCGGCCACCCCAGGCATCGGGGTCGTAGCGTATGTAGGGCAGGCTGCGCAGCAGCGCGGCAGGCCGGCCGCGTGCCTGGGGCGGTGCCAGCAGCACCAGCGGCTCGCGGCGCAGCTGCACGCTGCGCAGCGCCTTGGGCAGTTCAAAAGGGGGGGCCACGATGACGGCGGCATCGAGCTCGCCGGCCTGCAGCATCTGGAACAGGGCGCGCGAGGTGCCCGGCACGATGACGGGCCGGCACTGCGGCGCCGCCTGCGTGAGCTTGCGCAGCGCGGCCGGCAGCATGCCCGTGAGCGCGGTCGAGATGGCGCCGATGCGCAGCGTGCCGGCCAGCCCATCGGCGCTGGCATCGCTGCCCAGCAGCGCGGCCTCGCGCACCAGGCGCCGCGCGCGCGGCAGCAGGGCCAGGCAGGCTTGGGTGGGGCGGGCCGCATGGCCGCTGCGCGAGAGCAGGGCAAAGCCCAGCTCGCGCTCCAGCGCCTGCACGCGCTGGCCCACGGCGGCGGCGGTCAGGTGCTCGGCGCGCGCCGCATCGGCGATGGAGCCGCTGTCCACCACGGCGATCAGGCTCTTGAGATAGCGGGTCTCCAAAAGATTTCCTTGGGGATTGCAAAGAAATCAACGCTATCACTTTTGAAAAGCCTCTGCTAGGCTCGCGCCACCCACGGCAGGCCACGGCCTGCGAACCTGCCTGCACCACAAGCACAACCAAAGGATCAGCCATGCGCACCAGCTTCCACCTTGCCTACCATGTCCGCGATCTGGACGAAGCGCGCGCCTTCTACGGCACGCTGCTCGGCTGCCAGGAAGGCCGCAGCACCGAGACCTGGGTGGACTTCGACTTCTTCGGCCACCAGATCTCGCTGCACCTGGGCGAGCCCTTCCCGGTCACGAACACCGGCCGCGTGGGCGACCACATGGTGCCCATGCCCCACCTGGGCCTGGTGATGGGCATGGACGACTGGAAGGCCCTGGCCGCGCGGCTGTCGGGCGGCGTGGTGGACTTCGTGCTGCAGCCCGGCATCCGCTTCGAGGGCGAGCCCGGCGAGCAGGCCACCATGTTCTTCCGCGACCCCAGCGGCAATCCCATTGAGGTCAAGGGCTTCGCCGACCTGGACAAGGTCTTCGCCAAATGAGCGCCTCGCTCCCCCCGCTCCCCTTCGTCTGCGCACCCGGCTACCCGGCAGCCCAGGCCTGGCTGCAGGCCCTGCAGGCCGCCCTGCCCGAGGAGCGCGTGGTGGCGCTCGATACGCTGGATGCGGACCAGCGCGCGGCCTGCGAGGTCGCCATCGTCGCCAACCCCCAGCCCGCCGACCTGCGCACGCTGCCGCGCCTGCAATGGGTGCACAGCGTCTGGGCCGGCGTGGAGCGCCTGGTGGCCGACCTGGGCGATACCGACCTGCGCATCGTCCGCCTGGTGGACCCGCAACTGGCCGACACCATGGCCGAGGCCGTGCTGGCCTGGACCCTGTACCTGCACCGCGACATGCCGCGCTATGCCCGCCAGCAGGCCGCGCGCCAATGGCTGGCGCATGACGGCGTGCGCGCGCAGGACAGGACGGTATCGCTGCTGGGCCTGGGCGCACTGGGCGAAGCCAGCGCGCGGCGGCTGCTGGCGGCAGGCTTCCAGGTGCGCGGCTGGAGCCGCACGCCCAGGCGCATGGAAGGCGTGCAATGCCATGCGGGTGATGCCGCGCTGCCCGCCATGCTGGCGCAGACCGACATCCTCGTGTGCCTGCTGCCGCTCACGCCGCAGACGCGCGGCATCGTCGGCGCGCAGGCGCTGGCCGCGCTGCCTGCCCATGCCTCGCTGATCAACTTTGCGCGCGGCCCCATCGTGGACGATGCCGCGCTGCGCGCCGCCCTGGATGGCGGCCGCCTGGCCCATGCCGTGCTGGACGTGTTCGAGCAGGAGCCCCTGCCCGAAGCGTCATGGCAATGGGCGCACCCCGCCGTGACCGTGCTGCCCCACATCTCGGCACCCACGGACCGCGCGACGGCATCGGCCATCGTGGCGGGCAACATCCGGCGCTGGCGCGCCAGCGGCGAGCTGCCGCAGGCGGTGGACGCGGCGCGGGGCTATTGAGGGCGGGGCCTGCCCTTCGGCCGCGCAGGCTCCCCGAGCAGTCCCGAGGTGCTCAGCGGCCCCGGCGACAGCTGCTGTCCCCAGGCCTGCGTCAAGGCCTCGATGGCATCGCCCACCACGCGGCAGGCCTGGGTGAGCTTGCCGTGCCGGGGCAAGGCCAGCGTCACATGGCGCACCAGGCCGGGGTTGACCAGTCGGCTGGCCTGCAGCCGGCCCTGGCGCAGTTCGGCATCGATGGAATACGGGCCGATCACCGAGTAGAGGCCGGGCGCGTGGGCCACGAGTTCCTTTTGCACGGTCAGCGAGTCGGCCTCGGCGGCCGCCGCGAGCCGAAAGCCGTGGCTGTGCGCGGCCTCATCGAGCGCGTCGCGCCAATGGCTGGGGCGTCGCGGCAGCACCAGCTGCAGGCCGTCGAGCGCGGCGAACTCCGTGGTGGGCGCCAGGGTCAAGGGGTCGCCTGGGCGCGACACCAGATAGCTGTGCGCGGTGCTCAGCAGCCGCTCGTCGCCGCCGGCCGGGCGTGCGAAGCGAAAGAGGATGGCCAGGTCCACGGCGCCGCTGTCCAGCAGCGCATCGAGCTCCGTGCCCTGGGCCTCGGTGATGTTCAGGCGTATGCCCGGGTGCTCGCGCTGCAGCCAGTCGAACACATGCGTCATCAGCGGGTGCGCGGCCGAGGGCACGATGCCCAGCCGCACCTCGCCCCATAGCTGGCCTGCGTCCGCACGCAGCGTTTCCTGCAATTGCTCGGTTTCCTGCAGCCAGCTGCGCAGCCGCAGCGCGGCCCGCGCCCCCAGCGGCGTCAGCGTGACGCCTCGGCCCGTGCGCCGCAGCAAGGGGCCGCCCAGAGACGCTTCGAATTCGCTGATCTGCCGGCTGATGTGCGACTGCACGGTGTGCCGCCGTGCCGCGACCTTGCTGATGCTGCCGGCTTCGGAGACCTCGAGGAAGAGCTTGACGCTGGGCAGGTGCATGGTGGTTACCCGGTTGAGGTATGCCTGATGAGGCAATTCTGAAAGCCTGAAATTCTATCTATCCAGATATCAACGGGATTTCTACAGTGCAGTCATGCCTTGCCAGCGGCCTTGCCTTGGCAGGTTTTCCAGACACCGAACCTAAGGAAAATCCGTTGAAACTCGCCAGCTTCATCCATGCCGGACAGCCCCGCTACGGGCAGGTTCTGGCCGAGCGCTTCCTGCTGCCGCCCGCCGACTTTCTCGCCCGCCATCCCGACCTGCTGTCCGTGCTGCGCGCACAGGCGCTGGGCGAGCTGGAGCAGGCCCTGCAGGCCGGCGCCGTGTCCGTCGATGCGGCGCAGACCCAGGCGCTGCCCGTCATCCCCAACCCCGGCAAGCTCATCTGCGTGGGCCTGAACTACAAGACCCATGTGGCCGAGACGCGGCGCGCCGACAGCGAGCACCCGTCGCTGTTCCTGCGCTTCAACGACAGCCTGGCCGCCGATGGCGACGAGCTGCTGCGCCCGGCCTTTTCGGAGCGTTTCGACTGGGAGGGCGAGCTGGCCTTCGTCATCGGCCGGGGCGGGCGCCACATTGCAAAGGAAGATGCCTTCGACCACATCGCCGGCTATGCCTGCTTCAACGATGTGAGCGTGCGCGACTGGCAGCGCCATACGCACCAGTTCACGCCCGGCAAGAACTTTCCCGGCACGGCGCCCTTCGGCCCCTGGCTGGTCACGCGCGACGAGGTGGCCGACGTGCGCGGCCTGGCGCTGCAGACGCGCCTGAACGGCAGCGTGGTGCAGCAGGCCAGCCTGGGCGACCTGATCTTCGACATCCCCACCATCGTGGCCTATGTGTCGCGCTTCACGCCGCTGTCGCCCGGCGATGTGATCGCCACGGGCACGCCGGGCGGCGTGGGCGACCGCCGCGAGCCGCCCCTGTACATGAAGCATGGCGATGTGGTCGAGGTCGAGATCACGGGCCTGGGCGTGCTGCGCAACCGTATCGGCACTGATAGCGCTGCCGTCTGACTCCGGAGAATTTCATGGATAACCAACAAGCGATTTCGCAGCGGCCCCGGCTGCGCATTGCCGTCGATATCGGCGGCACCTTCACCGACATGGCGGCGTTCGACGAGGCCAGCGGCCAGCTGCTGTTCGGCAAGGCCCTGTCCACGCATGGAGAGCTGGTCAACGGCATCCAGGCCACGATAGACAGCGCGGGCATCGACTGGCGCGACGGCCATCTGTTCCTGCACGGCTCCACCATTGCCATCAACACGCTGCTGGAGCGCAATGGCGCCCACACCGCGCTGCTGATCACCGAGGGCTTTCGCGACATCTACGAGATCGGCCGCGTGAACCGGCCCGATGCCTACAACCTGTTCTTCAACAAGCACCAGCCGCTGGTGCGGCGCTCGCTGCGCCATGAGGTGTCCGAGCGCCTGCGCGCCGACGGCAGCCTGCACAAGCCGTTGGACGAGGCGGCCGTGCGCGAGCTGGCCCGCGAGCTGGCAGGGCAGGGCGTGGAGGCCGTGGCCGTGCTGCTGCTGCACTCCTACCGCAATCCGGCGCACGAGCAGCGTGTCAAGCAGATCCTGCAGGAAGAGATGCCGGGCGCCTTCGTCTGCGCCTCGCACGAGCTGTCGCAGGAGTACCGCGAGTTCGAGCGCGTGTCCACCGCCGTAGCCAATGCCTATGTGGGGCCGCGCGTGTCGCAGTACCTGGGCCAGCTGGAGAACCACCTGGGCGGCAAGGGCTTCGAGGGCGATTTCTACATCGTGCAGTCCACGGGCGGCCTGTTCCCGGTCGAGCATGCCAAGGTGGGCTGCGTGCGCATGCTCGAATCGGGTCCGGCGGCCGGCGTGATCGGCGCCCAGGCCATCTGTGCGCAACTGGGCATGGGCGATGCCATCGCCTTCGACATGGGCGGCACCACGGCCAAGGCCGGCGTGATCAGCGAAGGCCGGCCGCTGACCACGGGCTCGGCGCTGATCGGCGGCTACGAGCAGGCCCTGCCGATACAGATCCCGATGATGGACATCCACGAAGTGGGCACGGGCGGCGGCTCCATCGCCCGCGTGGAGACGGGCAACGCGCTGCGCGTGGGCCCGCAGAGCGCCGGCTCCATCCCCGGCCCCGTGGCCTATGGCCGTGGCGGGCTGGAGCCCACGGTGACCGACGCCAACCTGGTGCTGGGCCGGCTGGACGCGGAGCATTTCCTGGGCGGCGAGCTGCAGCTGGACATGGACGCCTGCCAGCGCCAGATGGCCGAGCGCGTGGCGACCCCGCTGGGCCTGGAGCCCACCGAGGCGGCAGACGGCATCCTGCGCATCGCCGTGACGCAGATGTCGCATGCCGTCAAGGCCGTGACCACCGAGCGCGGCCTGGACGCGGGCAGCTTCACCATGGTCGTCTACGGCGGCGCGGGGCCGCTGCACGCCTCGGCCATTGCGCGCGAGATCGGCATCCGCAAGGTGCTGATTCCCTATGCGCCCGGCTATTTCTCGGCCTACGGAATGCTGTTCTCCGACCTGCGCTACGACTATGTGCGCTCGGTGTTCCGCAAGCTGGGCGAGGTGTCCTTCGAGGAGATCGAGGCCGCCTACCAGAGCATGGAGGACGAGGGCCGCGCCGCGCTGGCGCAGTCCGGCATCGCGCCGGACGGCATCGTGATCGAGCGCGCTGCCGACATGCGCTACGTGGGCCAGGAGCATGCGGTGACCGTGGACCTGCCCATGGCCTTCTTCGAGGGCCGGGACCGCTCGGCCATCAAGCGCCAGTTCGACGAGCTGCACAAGGTGCGCTACGGCACCTCGGCCCCGCAGGAGCCGGCCGACCTCGTGAGCCTGCGCGTCACCGTGCTGGGCACGATGAAGAAACCGCCCAGGCACAGCGTGGAGCGCGGCAGTGCCGAGCCCAGCCGTGCCTCCGTGCGCACGGTCAAGCCCGTCTATTTCCGCTCCAGCGGCTGGGTGGACACGCCGGTGCATCTGCGCGAGCGCCTGCTGGCGGGCAACGAGATCGCGGGGCCCGCGCTGATCGAGGAACACGCATCCACCACCGTCGTGCAGCCCGGCGACCGGCTGCGCGTGGACGAACTGGGCAATCTGCAAATCGACATCGGGAGCGACCGCACATGAACCACCCCACTGACTCCAGGCCCGTCGATCCGGTCACCGTCGAGATCATCCGCAACGGCCTGTACGCCGTCACGGAGGAGATGAAGACCAACCTGACGCGCACGGCCTACAACCTCATCATCTACGAGGCGCTGGACTTCACGGTCGGCCTGTTCACGCGCGAGGGCGACACGGTGTCCATCGGCCTGGGCCTGCCCATGTTCATCCGCGGCATGTCGGAGACGGTCAAGGCCAAGATCCGCCACTTCGGCTACGAGAACATCCTGCCCGGCGACATCCTGGTCACCAACGATGCCTACACCACCGGCAGCCACCTGAACCACTTCACGTTCACCATGCCGGTGTTCCATGAGGGCCGGCTCGAAGGCTTCACCTGCTGCATGGCCCACTGGCTGGACGTGGGCGGCACGCTGGGCAACGTCACCACGGACATCTTCAGCGAGGGGATACAGATCCCCATCATGAAGTACCAGCGCCAGGGCGAGGTCAACCAGGACCTGATCGACATCATCGCGATGAACGTGCGCCTGGCCGAGCGGGCCCTGGGCGATCTGCGCGCGCAGATCACGGCCATCACCACGGGCGAGCGCCGCTATGTGGAACTGTTGCAGCGCTATGGCGTGGATGCGGTCAACGGCGCCATCGCGCAGATCATGGATTCCAGCGAGGCCGTGGCGCGCAAGAACACGCTGTCGATTCCCGATGGCGTGTACGAGGCCGAGTCCTTCATGGACGACGACGGGCTGGACATCGGCAAGCGCATTCCCATCCGCGTCAAGGTCACGGTGCAGGGCGACGAGATGACGGTGGACCTGTCGGACGTCTCCAAGCAGGTGCGCGGCTTCTACAACTCCGGCTTCACCACGGGCATCGCCTGCGCGCAGGTGGCCTACAAATGCCTCACCACGCCGACCGACTACCCGGTCAACGACGGAAGCTTTCGGCCGCTCAAGGTGATCATGCCCATGGGCACGGTGATCAGCGCCGAGAGGCCGTATCCCATGCGCGTGTGGATGACCTTCCCCATGACGGTGATCGACACCATCTTCAAGGCGCTGGCGCCGGCGATTCCCGACCGCTCCATCGCAGGCCACCATGCGGACCTGGTGTTTCCCAACATCCATGGCATCTCGCCCGAGGACGGGCGGTTGTTCATCGTCGGCATCGGCCCGCTGGGCGGCGGCTGGGGCGCCAAGAGCCGCGAGGACGGTGTGTCCGTCACCGTCTGCATCAATGACGGCGACACCCACAACAGCCCCACCGAGCAGCTCGAGGCCAAGTACCCGGTGCTGGTGGAGAAGTACGAGATCCGCCAGGACTCGGCCGGCGCGGGCCAGTACCGGGGCGGCCTGGGCGCGGAGATGGTGGTGCAGGCGCTGTCGCCCTTCACCGTCACCACGCGCATCGACCGCGTGCACTGCAAGCCCTGGGGCCTGGAGGGTGGCGGCGACGCCATGGGCAACGGCCTGGCCGTGCGCCACAAGGGCGAGTGGAAGACCGACCATGCCAACGCCAAGATCTTCAACGTGCGCCTGGAACGCGGCGATGCCTACCGCATGCTGTCGGGCGGCGGCGGGGGCTTTGGCGACCCGCTGGCGCGCGAACTGGACAAGGTGGCCGAGGACGTGCGCGAAGGCTATGTGAGCGCCCAGGTGGCCCGCGAGGTCTACCGCGTGGCGCTGGATGGCCAGGGACAGGTGGACCGCGAGGGCACGCAGGCGCTGCGCAGCGGCAGGTCTCCGTCGGCCGCAACGGCAACCTCAGCCGTGGCCTGGGACGGGCAGTGAGCACGGCCATGGCCTCCGACCACGCCCTGCAGGCCGGCCGGCTCTGGGACCTGTGGTGCGCCCTGGCGCTGCGCCATGTCGCGCTGGGCGGTGCCTGCGCCTGCGGGGCGGGCGGCATCAGCCTGCGGCTGGAGGACTTCGAGCTGGACATCGTGGACTACCTGCAGGACGGGGGCGAGCGCTGCGAGCAGCCCGAGGTGGCGGCCTGGTTCCGTGCCCGGCCCGCACCCGGGCAGGGCGCGCAGCCGCTGCGCGGCCTGCTCGATGCGCTGGGCTCGGACGAGGTGCCGCAGGCCGTGGCGCAGTGGGCGCTGGCGCGGCTGGAGCGCACGCTGCGCTCGTTCGCCGAGGTGCATGGTGGGGTGGCGTCATGAGCGGGCATTTCTCCAGCCTGCTGGCCCTGCCCGAAGCGGCGGGGCAGCGCATTCCGGTCACCGTGCTCACGGGCTTTCTGGGCAGCGGCAAGACCACGCTGCTCAACCGGCTGCTGGCGCTGCCGGACCTGCACGGGACGGCCGTCATCGTCAACGAGTTCGGCGCGGTCGGCATCGACCAGGACCTGACCAGCCTGGCCTGCGAGGACACGGTGCTGCTGGCCAATGGCTGCCTGTGCTGCAGCGTGCGCGGTGATCTGGTGGAGGCGCTGGAGCGCCTGGCCCTGCGCGAACAGGGCGCGCCGCGCCGCGTGCTGATCGAAACCAGCGGCCTGGCGGACCCGGGGCCGATACTGCGCTCCTTCCTGGGCGAGCCCGCCGTGCGCGCGCGCTATGCGCTGGCCGGCGTGGCCTGCACGGTCGATGCCGTGCTGGGCAGCGCCACGCTGGCAGGCTATCCCGAAGCCGTGCGGCAACTGGCCGTGGCTGACCTGGTGCTGCTGACCAAGACAGACTTGCTGGGCGGCGCACAGCCCGCTGCGCAACTGCTGGCCCAGGTGCAGGCCATCAACGGCGAGGCGCCGCAAGGCATGGACCCTGGCCACCATGTGGCGCTGCTGCAGCGGCTGATGTCGGAAGGCGCGACGGGGCAGGAGGACACCGCTGCGGGCATGCTCCAGGCACCCGGCTACCGGGCCATGGCTCCGGTGACAGCTCCGGTGACAGCGCCGGCAGGCGCGCACCGCGACGGCATCTCGTCCTTTGTGCTGCAGCGCGACGAGCCCCTGCCCGCGCAGGCGTTCGGCGAATGGATGGACTGGGTCACGGCCATGCGCGGCGATGACCTGCTGCGCGTCAAAGGCATCGTGCACCTGCAGGAGCACCCGGACCAGCCCCTGGTCATCCATGGCGTGCAGCACCTGTTCGCCCCGCCGCAGACGCTGCCCCGCTGGCCGGGTGCCGACCGGCGCACGCGCATCGTCTTCATCACGCGGGGGCTGGATGCCCAGGCCCTGGACGACACGCTGAGCGTGCTGGTGCGCAGGCACAGGCGGCGCGCGCCGAATCAGGACCCGGGCTGAGCCACGCAACGGCCGGCCCATTTTCAAAAGAAACAGGAGACAAAGCATGAAAACTCTGACACGGCTGAAGGGGCCGGTGCTGGGCGCCTTACTGGGTGCGCTGGCTGCCTTGCCCATCGCCAGCATGGCCTCGTCCAGTGCGTCCGCCGCCTTTCCCGAACCGGGCAAGATGGTCAAGGTCATCGTCCCCTTCGTGGCGGGCGGCGGCGTGGACAGCGCCGCGCGCCTGTTTGCCGAGCAGTTGCGCAAGCAGCTGGGCACGACGGTCATCGTCGAGAACCGCGTGGGCGGCAGTGGCGTGGTGGGCGGCCGTGCGGTGCTGGCGGCTGCCCCCGATGGCTACACCCTGCTGTTCTCGGCCGCCACGCATGTGCTGGCCAAGCAGGTGCTGGCCCATCCGCCCTATGACCCGCAGACAGACTTTGTCCCCGTGGCGCGCGTGGGCGAGGCGCCGCTGATGCTGGTGATCTCCCCGCAGCTGCCCCACAGCAAGCTGGGCGAGGTGCTGGCCGCAGGCGCCAAGAGCACGTGGACGGCGGCCATTCCCGCCGTGGGCGCACCCAGCCACCTGGCCACGCTGCTGCTGGCCCAACAGGGCCGCATGCGCCTCGAGTACGTGCCCTACAAGGGCACGCAACCCGCGCTGGTGGATGTGGGCGGCGGCCATGTGGACCTGCTGCTCGACTCCATGGTCTCCGTGCTGCCGCTGGCCAAGGCCGGCAAGGTGCGGCCGATTGCCATCACCTCCGGCAAGCGCAGCCCGCTGGCGCCCGAGGTGCCCACCATGCAGGAAAGCGGCCTGCCCCGGTTTGTCTACACGTCCTGGTACGGACTGTGGGCGCCCAAGGACACGCCGGCCGACCGGGTGCAGCGGCTGAACCAGGCCTCCAACGCGGCGGTGGCCGAGCTGGCCAGGTCCGGCGCCTTCGCGAGCCTGGGCATCGACACGGTTTCGGAGAGCACCGAGCAGTTCAAGCGCTTCATCGCCGCCGATGTGGCGCAGAGCGCCGCGCTGCTCAAGGGCGCGGGCTTCAAGCCCGAGTAGCCGGGCAGACACCGGCACACGCCCGAGAAAAAGCAAAAAGCAAAGCAAAAAAACACAAGGAGACAACATGCAGGTTTTCATACGCCAGGCCCTGGCCGCCTCGCTGGGGCTGGCCGCCGCGCATGCGGGCGCGCAGTCCTCGGTATCGATCTCGGGCACCGTCGATGTGAGCGTCAGGCAGGTGCGCAACCAGGGCCTGGACACGGTCACCTCGCAGGCCAGCGGCGCCAACTCCACCAGCAAGCTGGTATTGCGGGGGCAGGAGGACCTGGGCGACGGCCTGAGCGCGGGCTTCTACCTGGACGGCAGCCTGCTGGCCGACACCGGCGCCATGGGCGCCAGCGGCCCGTTCTGGGACCGGCGCTCCACGGTCAGCCTGGCCTCGCGGCAATGGGGCGAGCTGCGGCTGGGGCGGGACTGGGTGCCCACGCACCTGGTGTGGAGCGGCTTCGATCCGTTTGCCACGCTGGGCATCGGCAGCGCCAATGGCTTTCGCTCGTTCACGGCTTCCCGCGCGCTGGGCCAGGCCTTCGGCACGGCGCCGGAGTCGCAGTCGGCCAATCCCACGCTGCGCGTGAGCAATGCGGTGGAGTATTTCCTGCCGGCCGGCCTGGGCGGGCTGCAGGGCGTGTCCGGCAGCCTGATCGCCACCTTTGGCGAGAAGGGCGCCACCGCGGCAGGCCAGACGCGCGGCAACGGCTTTCGGCTGGGCTGGGCGGGCGCGGGCTGGAACGTGGCGGGCGCGCAGTTCACCACGCGCAACACCCTGAGCGGCATCCATTTCAAGGACCAGAGCTACGGTGTCTCCTACGACTTCGGCTGGCTCAAGGCCAGCCTGGCCCAGCGCCGCTGGGTGCATGGCGTGGACCGCACGGTCAACACCCTGGTGGGCATGAGCGTTCCCGTGGGCAGCGGCGTGGTCAAGCTCAGCTACGTCAAGGCCGACCAGAAGGGCGCAACGGCGGCGCAAAGCGCCAGCGATGCCGACCTGTGGGCGCTGGGCTATGTGCACTCGCTGTCGCGGCGCACGGCGCTGTACGCGCATGCGGCCCGCATGTCCAACCGCAATGGGGCGGCCTTCGCCATAGCCGGGGGTGCGGCTGTCAGCGGCAATCCGGCCGCGGCCAATTACTTTGGCGGGCGCGCCTCCACGGCCTTCGAGCTGGGCATCCGGCACGACTTCTGACGGGCTGCGTGGGCTGCGTGCGCGCTGGTTCGTGGTCATTGCTGCACCCCATGCAGCAGTGAACTGCACGCCGGCCTATTGCTGCCGTCAATCGCTTCTTCTACGCTGCACCCATTTCACGGAGCAGCGAGATGAATCCATTGATCAAGGTCCGCATGGACGCCGCAGGCACCCCCGACGCCATGCGCCTGGAGCCGGTCGAGGTGCAGGCGCCCGGCCCCGGCCAGGTCTGGCTGGAGCAGACGGCCATCGGCGTGAACCCGCTGGACGTGAGCCAGCGCAAGGGCGCGGTCGCCATCTCCTTTCCCTCGGGCCTGGGGCTGGAGGGTGCGGGGCGGGTGGCCGCCGTGGGCGAGGGCGTGACGAATGTGGCCGTGGGTGAGCGCGTGGGCTACGCCACGGGGCCGCTGGGCGCCTATGCCGGCGCCCGCCTGTATCCGGCCGAGCGCCTGGTGAAGCTGCCCGATGCGCTGCCTGACGACGCGGCGGCGGCCGTGCTGTTCAAGGGCATCACGGCGCAGTACCTGCTCAAGACCACCCATGCCGTGGGCCCCGGCAGCCGCATCGTGATCTATGGCGCCGCCGGTGCGCTGGGCCAGTTGATGTGTGCCTGGGCCAGGCACCTGGGCGCCCTGGTGATCGGCGTGGTGTCCAAGGCAGCCAGCGTGGAGCGCGCGCGGGCGGCCGGCTGCGACGAGGTCTTCGTGTTCGACGCGGCCACGCTGCCGGGCCAGGTGCTGCAGGCCACCGGGGGCCTGAAGGCCGACGTGGTCTACGACCCCATCGGCCGCACGACGCTGGGCGCCTCGCTGGACTGCCTGCGCCCGCGCGGCCTGCTGGTGTCCTTCGGCGCGACCTCCGGCCTGCCCGATCCCATCTCGGTGGCCACGCTCAATGCCAAGGGCTCGCTGTTCCTCACGCGCCCCTCGCTGGCCGCGCACACGGCCACGGCGGCCGAGTACCAGGAGCGCGCACGGGACGTGCTGGCCGCCGTGGCGGCCGGCATCGTCGTGCCCGGCGTCTGGCGCCGGTATGCGCTGGCGGAGGTGGCGCAGGCGCATGGCGATCTGGAGCAGGGACGCTCCCAAGGTGCGATCATCCTGACCCCATGAACCTTCTGGACAGCCAGCACGCCGATGAACTGGCGGCCCTGGTGGCGCTGCATGAACAAGGCTCCTTCGCTGCGGCGGGGCGGGCCTTGCTGCGCCATCCGTCCGTGCTGTCCAAACGCCTGAACGCGCTGGAGACCCGGCTGGGCGTGCGGCTGGTGGAGCGCAGCACACGCCATCTGCACCTGACCGACGAGGGCCTGCGCCTGGTGGACAAGGTACGCCAGGCGGCCGGCCTGATCGCCGACGCCCAGAAGGAGGCCGCCCAGGGCGCCTCGCAGGCGCGGGGCCGGCTGCGGCTGTCGCTGCCGGCCGCCATGGGGCGGCGCTGGCTCAGTCCGTTGCTGGCCGAGTTTGCGCTGGCGCATCCGCAGATCGTGCTGGAGGTGGAGTATGCGGACCGCTTCGTGGACATCGTGGGCGAGCGCTTCGACGCGGCGGTGCGCATAGGCCGGCTGGCGGACAGCCGGCTCGTGGCGCTGCGGCTGGGCGGGCACCAGCGCATTCTGGGCGCCGCGCCCGCCTATCTGCAGGCCCACGGCACGCCGGTGCACCCCGAGGACCTGGCGGCGCACCGCTGCCTGGGCTTCACGGGGCTGCAATCTTTTCCGCAATGGGAGCTGGTGCACGGTGGCGCATCGGGCGATGTGCCTCAGGGCCAGGCCCGGCACACCGTGCTGGTGCGCGGCCCCATGGTCAGCAATGACAGCGAGGCCCTGCTCACGGCCGCCGTCATGGGCGTGGGCATTCTGGCCGGCGGCGACTGGCTGATGAGCGAGCACATGGCCGCAGGCCGGCTGGTGCGGGTGCTGCCGCAATGGCGCCTGGATGGCGCCTCGGGCATCTACTTCGTTCGGCCCTCGGCGGCGTTCAGCAGCGCTGCCATGACGGCGCTGCGCGACTGCCTGGTGCGGTGGTTTGCCACGCGCAGCCCCTGGCGCACGGGGCATGACACACTGGCGCCGCCCCCATCCCTGCCCCCGCCCTTTTCCGCATCCGCTCCATGACCCAAAAAACCTCACCGCCCGCCATGGCGGCCGCCTTGCTTCCCTGGCTGTTCGTGCTGCTGTGGAGCACGGGCTTCATCGGCGCCAAGTTCGGCCTGCCCTATGTGGAGCCGCTGACCTTTCTGACGCTGCGCTATGCCATCGTCCTGGTGCTGATGGCGGCGGTGGCCCTGGTGCTGCGCGCGCCCTGGCCACGGTCGGCACGCCAGTGGCTGCACATTGGCGTGTCAGGGCTGTTCGTGCATGGCGTGTACCTGGCCGGCGTGTTCACGGCCATCGCCCACGGCCTGCCTTCGGGCGTGACGGCCCTGGTGGTGGGGCTGCAGCCGCTGATCACGGCCCTGGTGGCCGGCACCTTGCTGGGCGAGTCCGTGCGGCCCCGGCAGTGGGCCGGGCTGGCGCTGGGCTTCACGGGCGTGGCCCTGGTGGTGGCGGGCAAGATCGCCTCGGTGCCGGTCCATGCCCTGCTGGCCATGCTGGTGCCGGCCGTGGTGGCGCTGGCCGGCATCACGGCCGGCACGCTGTACCAGAAGCGGTTCTGCCCCTCGTTTGATCTGCGCACGGGCTCGGTCATCCAGTACCTGCCCTGCCTGGTGGCGACGGGGGCGCTGGCCCTGGCCACCGAAACCATGCAGGTGCGCTGGAGCGGCGAGTTCCTGTTCGCGCTGGGCTGGCTGGTGCTGGTGCTGTCCGTGGGCGCGGTCAGCCTGCTCAACCTGCTGATACGCCGCGGCGGCGCCGTGCACGTGGCCAGCCTGTTCTACCTGACGCCGCCGGCCACGGCCCTGATCGCCTGGGCCATGTTCGGCGAGACGCTGGGCGGCCTGGCGCTGGCGGGCATGGCCTTGACGGCAGCCGGCGTGTGGCTGGCGCGGCAGGGGCGCTAGCTTGCCCCGCAAGCCGCGGGCAGGGCATGCGCAAAGGCGGGATACTGCGGCACTGTCAGCCCACGAATACCGGATTTCCGCAACATGCCCATCAATGAACTGCGCGCCATCGCCACCTTTGCCAAGGCGGTCGAGCTGGGCAGCCTGCGCCAGGCGGCGCTGTCCCAGGGCGTGAGCCCCCAAGCCGCCAGCCAGGCGGTGGCCCATCTGGAGCAGCACCTGGGCGTGCGCCTGCTGCACCGGACCACGCGCAGCCTGGCGCTGACCGAGGAGGGCCAGCGTTTCCTGCAGGACACCCAGCCGGCGCTGGCCGCGCTGGACCGCGCACTGAACCTGGCACGCGACAGCCGCGAGGGCATTGCGGGGCCGTTGCGCATCGTGGGCCCCAAGTCCTGCTTTGCGCCCGTGCTGATGCCGCTGCTCGATGAGTTCTGCCGCCTGCACCCGGGCATCGTCCCCGATGTGCGGCTGGACGACGGCATAGGCAACTGGGTGCTGGACCGGGTCGATGCGGGGTTTCGCATCGGCGCCTCGCCCGATGAAAGCGTGATCGGGCGGCGGCTGTTTCCCGTGCAGCTCATCGTCTGCGCGGCGCCGCAGTACCTGCAGCGCCATGGCGTGCCCCGGTCGCTGGACGAGCTGGCCGCGCACCGCTGCAGCATGTTCCGCCATGCGACCACGGACACGGTGATGCCCTGGTACCTGCCGGTCGATGGCGAGCTCACGCACCGCTACCTGCAGCCGGCCCTGTCCACCAACGATGCCGAGCTGGAGCTGCATGCCGTGCTGGCCGGCCAGGTGCTGGGCCAGCTGTCCAACATCTGCGCGGCCGCGCACATCCGCGCGGGGCGCCTGGTGCCCGTGCTGCTGGCGCATGTCAGCGAGCACATCGGCCTGCATGTCTACTACGGCAGCCGCGACGCGCTGCCCCGGCGCGTGCGTGCCTTCATCGACCTGGCCGTGCAGCGGCTGCAGGACTGCCCGGACTATGTGCTGACCATGGAAGAACTGGAAAGGGCGGCGGCCGCAGGTGCCGCCGCCCTTTCCGGCGGCTGACCGGGATCAGGTCCGGCCGTTCAGGCCAGCTCGATCACGCCAAGTCGATCACGCCAGGTCGAACGGCAGCTTGCGCACGAGCTTGCCCGTGAGCTGCGCCACGGCGTTGGCGAAGGCCGGTGCCAGCGGCGGCAGGCCGGGCTCGCCCATGCCCGTCGGCGGCTCGGCGCTGGGCACGACGTGGACGGCGATCTCGGGCATGTCGGTGATGCGCGGCACGGCGAAGTCGCCGAAGTTGCTTTGCTCCACCACACCGTCCTTGAGCGTGATCGCCGCGCCGGGCAGGCACATGGACAGGCCCATCAGCGCCGCGCCCTGCACCTGCGCCTCGATGGTGCGCGGGTTCACGGCCAGGTTGCAGTGCACGCCGGCCGTGGCCTTGTGCAGCACCGGGCGGCCGTCCTTGACCGAGGCCTCCACCACATAGGCCACCACCGTGTCGAAGGACTCGTGCACGGCCACGCCCCAGGCACGGCCCGCGCGCAGCTGGCGCTTGCCGTAGCCGCTCTTGTCCACGGCCAGCTGCAGGGCCAGGCGATGGCGCGGGTGCTTGTCGCCGAACATCTGCATGCGGTAGGCCACGGGGTCCTGGCGGCTGCTGCGCGCGATCTCGTCGATCAGCGTTTCCATGACGAAGGCCGTGTGGGTCGATCCCACGCTGCGCCACCACAGCACGGGCACGTTGACCTTGGGGTGGTGCACGGTCAGGCGCATGGGCAGCGGATAGGGCTCGCGCATGCCCTCCACGGCCGTGGCGTCGATGCCGTTCTTGATCATGCCGCCCTCGAACATGGTGCCCGCCGTGATGGACTGGCCCACGATGGCGTGGTCCCAGGCCAGCACCTTGCCGCGTTCGTCGAAGCCGATCTTCGCGCGGTGCAGGTGCATGGGGCGGTAGTAGCCGCCCTTGATGTCGTCCTCGCGGCTCCAGACCATGCGCACGGGGGCGCTCAGGCCGGCGCGGCGCGCGGCCAGCGCCACCTGGCAGGCCTCGACCACGTAGTCGCTGGTGCCCACGCCCCGGCGGCCAAAGCCGCCACCGGCCATCTGCACGTGCACGCGCACCTGCTCGGGCTTGAGGCCCAGCACGCGCGCGGCTGCCATGCCGTCCACGCCCGCGAACTGCGTGCCCAGGTAGAGGTCCGCTCCCGCCTCGCCGGTCTCGCCCATCTGCACCGTGCAGTTGAGCGGCTCCATGGGCGCATGGGCCAGGTAGGGGAAGCTGAACTCGGCCTCGATATGGCGCGGCGCCTTGTCCAGCGCCGAGATATCGGCGTCGAAGTGGCGCGCGCCGGGCTGCGCGGCCAGTTCGCGGTACTGGGCCAGCTGGCGTTCGCTGTCCACCTTCTCCACGGCGTCGGTGTTCCATTGCGCCTTCAGCGCCTCGCGGCCCTTGCGCGCTGGCCAGTAGCCGGTGGCGATCACGGCCACGCCTTCGCCGCCACCGTCCACGGGCACGCGCAGCACGGCCTTGACGCCGGGCACGGCACGCGCCGCAGCGTCGTCCAGCGAGGCCAGCTGCGCCTTGAACACGGGCGGGTGTGCAATCACCGCCGTCAGCTGGCCCGGCAGGTGCATGTCGATGCCGAAGCTCTGCTGGCCGCTGCTCTTGGCCCGGGCGTCGATGCGGCCCGTGGGCTTGCCGATCAGGCGGAAGTCCTTGGGATTCTTCAGCACGACGGTGGCCGGCACGGGCTGGGCCATGGCGGCCTGGGCCAGCTCGCCATACGACAGCTTCTTGCCATTGGGGCCGAGCACGAAGCCCTCGCGCGTGCGCAGCGTGGCGGCGTCCACCTTCCACTGCGCGGCGGCGGCGGCCACCAGCATGGCGCGCGCACGGGCGCCCAGCTCGCGGTACTGGGTGTAGCTGTGCTTGAGGGCGGTGGAGCCGCCCGTCATCTGGATGCCGTAGCGCGGATCGGCATAGGCCGCATCGTTGCCGCCCAGGCGTGCGCGGACCTTGCTCCAGTCGGCGTCCAGCTCCTCGGCCAGCACCAGGGGCAGGGCGGTGTGCACGCCCTGGCCGAATTCCAGGCGGTTGATGGCCACGGTGACTTCGCCATTGGGCGAGATCTCCACGAAGGAGGCGGGCTGCTCGGTGGGCTTGAGGCCGGCGGCCTCGCCCTTGCCCGGCGCCTGCGCCTGCGCCATGGCGGGAAACACGCCCAGGGCCAGCGAACCGGCACCGGCGATCTTGAGGAAGCTGCGGCGGGGGATCTGTGCAAGGGCTGGCGCGACGGCGATGGCAGCAGCGGCCTCGTCACGGTCCAGGATGTGCTGCAGGGCGCGCGGCAGTTCGGCGGGGTTGAAGGTGGTCAGCATGCGGCGTTCTCCGTTCAGCCCAGGGTGCGCGCGGCATCGGCCACGGCCGTGCGGATGCGTGCATAGGTTCCACAGCGGCAGATGTTGCCGGCCATGGCCGCGTCTATCTCCTCGCCGCTGGGCTTCTTGCCCTTGGGCAGCGACTTGAGGAAGGCCGTGGCGCTCATGATCTGCCCGCTCTGGCAGTAGCCGCACTGGGCCACGTCGTGGCGCACCCAGGCATCGCGCACGGCGGTGCCCACGCGGTCGGAGCCCGAGGTCATGGCCTCGATGGTGGTGATCTTCTGGCCTGCGGCGGCCGAGATCGGCGTCACGCAGGAACGTATGGCCTGGCCATTCATGTGCACCGTGCAGGCGCCGCACAGCGCCGCGCCGCAGCCGAACTTGGTGCCGGTCATCTCCAGCGTGTCGCGCAGGGCCCACAGAATGGGCGTCTCGGGGTCCAGGTCCATGGAAACGGTCTTGCCGTTGATGGTGAGATCGGTCATCGCAGTCTCTCCTTGTTGTGGGGGCTTTTGGGGATGGGGTCCCGTGGGAGTGTCGCCGTCGCCCGGGCTTGAGGGAAGAGGGCGGATCCGTCGAGGCGCCGACTATAGAAAGGCCATGCCCCCGCCACTAGCCATGTTCCGCTTGAAAGATTGGCAAGAGCAAGTTGCGAATGCCCTTCAGATTCTGTGTGCCCGTGATCCTCTGCCTCCGTGCAGGTTCAATGCACAAACCCACCCTTGATGAACCGCACGGGCTCGGCGTCCATGCGTGCAATCAGCGCGCCCAGGCCGTCGGCCAAGGCGCCAGCGCCGGAGGTGGCCTTGGCCGCCGTGTCCGTGCGGCAGACCAGGTCGTCCTCCGACCAGCCCTGGGCCCCCGGACGCGATAGCGCGCGCAGCCAGCCGCTGCGGTCGCCCAGCCACTGCATGCCCTGCAGCTGGTCCGAGCCGCTGAGCAGGGCCATGGCCTGCCAGGCGCGCGGGTCGTTGACGGTGCAGTCCAGGGCGCTGGCGGCGCGGTTGCCGCCATCGGGCGACAGCTGCAGGCTGACCAGGCGCGGGTCTTCCTGCACCGGGTCGCTGCCTGCCACCACCCTCAGCCGCTGCTGGCGGCTTTGCCAGGTGCTCAGGCGGCGTGCGGGCTGGCCTGCGCACTGCACGGCCATGTCGGGAAGGCCCACGGGATAGGGCCAGTTGCCGGCGATCTGCAGCATCTGGCCTGCGGCGCGGGCCTTCATGAAGTCGATCAGGGCCCAGGCGTCGTCGCTGGACAGTCGGTCGGCCTGGCCGTGTGCCCGTGCGCCGTCGCCAGACTCCACGGGGCGGCGGTCATGAAGAATGGCCCAGAGCAATTCCCCATCGGCGCGGCGCCACAGCAGCGGGCTGGTGAAGTTGGGAGGCCAGACCGGCTGGCTGGCGGCCAGCGGGCCGTGGCCCCGGCCATCGGCGCCGTGGCAGGCCGTGCAGTGCTGGGCATAGGTGGCGCCGCCGCGCGCAATGCTCTCCACGCTGAAGCCCGTGGGCGAGGCATGGAAGCTGGTGGCATGCGCGGGCACCAGGATCAGGTCGGCACGCGGCCAGGGGGCCAGCAGCAGGGCGAGCGCGGCCAGCGCGGTCAGCACCAGGGCCGGCAGGCGGATGCGGCGCAGAACCAGGACCAGCACCAGCGCCAGCACCAGCAAAACGATGGCGGTGGCCACGGCCGCCAGCGACCACAGCAGGCCCCGGGCCTGGCCCAGGTCGATCAGCAGGTTTTCGCCGGACAGGCGCAGGGCCCACGGCCAGGCGGGCTGCCCATCCACCGTGCCGGCCAGGCCCAGTCCGTGCAGCAGCTGCAGCAGGCCGACCTGGGCCTGCTGCATGGCGCCGATCAAGGGGTTGAGCCAGTCGGGGGAGTCGCTGCGTTGCATCGGATCCGGGCGCTACCAGGTCTGGTCCAGGCCCAGGTGGCGCAGGGCCTCGTGGCGCAGCTCGGACAGGCGGGCATGGCCGCGCTGGCGCGGGTAGGGCAGGTCCACATCGATCTCGGCCACGATGCGGGCAGGCCGCTGGCTGAAGACCAGCACGCGGTGGGCCAGGAAGAGGGCCTCTTCCACATCGTGCGTGACCAGCAGCACGGAAAAGCCTGCGCGCTGCCAGATCTTGAGGATCTCGCTTTGCATGGCCAGCCGCGTCAGCGAGTCGAGCTTGCCCAGCGGCTCGTCCAGGATCAGCAGGCGCGGGTCGTTGACCAGGGCGCGCGCCAGGGCCGCGCGCTGGGCCATGCCGCCCGACAGCTGGTGGGGATGGCTGTCCGCGAAATCCTCCAGTCCCACCAGGCGCAGGGCCTCGTCGATGCGGTGGGCCTGGCTGTCCAGCAGGCCGCGTGCCTGCAGGCCCAGGGCCACGTTGCCGCGCACCGTGCGCCAGGGAAACAGCGTGGGGTCCTGGAAGACGACGATGCGTGAGGGATCGGGCTCGGTGATGGCCGTGCCGTCCTGCGCCACGGCGCCAGCCGTGGGCGCGTCCAGCCCGGCCACCAGGCGCAGCAGCGTGGACTTGCCGCAGCCGCTGGGGCCCAGCAGGGCGACGAACTCGCCAGGCCGCACCTGCAGGCTGACCTCGTCGAGCACCTGCAGCGCGCCCTGTCCCTGGCCGAACCAGTGGCTGACGGCCTGCACATCGATGGCCGCGCCGGCTAGGGCCGCCCCTGCGATGGCGGGCGTGGCTGCGGCGTTGGCGGCGTGTTCTGCGGCAATCACCATTTGACGGTTCCCTTCTGCCACGACAGCGTGCGGTCGCGCACGGTGAACAGCAGCGTGATCAGGCCCGAGCACAGCACGGCCATGACCAGCAGCGCCGTGTACATGTTGGCGTAGGCTGCCCAGCCCTGGGCCCACTGCAGATACCAGCCCAGGCCGGCCTTCACGCCCATCATCTCGGCCGTGATCAGCACCGAGAACGAGGCGCCCAGCCCCATGAACAGGCCCACGAAGACCTGGGGCAGGGCGGCCGGGATGGCCACGCGAAGCACCAGGAACCAGGGCGATGCGCCCAGCGTGCGCGCCACGTCGTAGTAGCTCTTGCTGACCGATGCCACGCCCGACCAGGTCAGCACGGCCACCGGAAAGAACGTGGCCAGCGCCACCAGGAACACGGCTGCCGAGTAGCTCGACGGCGCGAAGAAAAAGGCCAGCGGCAGCAGGGCCGAGGCCGGCACCGGCCCCAGGAAGCGCAGCAGCGGATGCACCCAGTAGCCCGCGATGCGCGACCAGCCTATCCACACGCCCGTCAGAAACCCGATCACCGCGCCGAACACGATGCCGTTGAGCAGCAGCCGCAGCGAATACAGCGTGGACAGGCCCAGGCGCTGCCAGTCCTCATGGACCACGTCGATCAGGCTTTGCGGTGGCGCGAAGAATGGCGGTGGCAGCGCGCCGAGCTTGGCCGTCAGCGTCTCCCACAGCGCCAGCAGCAGTGGCGCCGCCACCAGCCAGGCGCCGGCCGGGCGCAGCCAGCGGTCGATGCGCCGTGCTGCCCGTACGGGTCGCACAGGCACCACGGCCGATGCCAGCAGCAAAAGGGCCACGGCTAGGGCGGCAATACCGAATTCCTGCGTGAATGCCCATTCGCTGAAGCCGATCTCCTTGTTGGGCCACAGCAGGGTCAGCATGCCCAGGCCGGCCCAGGCGGCGGCGGCCAGCAGGCCGGTGCGCCAGGGGCCTGCCTTGCGCGTGCCCTGCGCCTGTTCCCGTTCCAGGCCGGGTGCGGCATCCGTGGCGCCCAGGCGCCAGCGTGGTCTTGCGGTGCTCATGCGAGGACGTCCAGCGTGATGTGGCTGGCAAAGCGGCCAGGGTCGGTCTGCTTCTTGAGCACGCCGGCCGTGCGGAAGTCGGCCGCAAAGGCCTGGACCTCGTCGCGCAGCGGCTTGCCGTGCGGATGGTGCTTGAAGGTCAGCTCGGCCAGCAGGCGCTGCAGGTCCTCGACGGGAACCTTGGGCGAGTACCTGGCAAAGATCTTCGCCGTTTCGTTGGGGTTCTCGGCGATGTAGTCCGAGGCCTGGGTCAGCGCGCGCACCACGCTGGCCGCAGCGGGCTTGTTGGCCCGGGCGAACTTTGCGCCTGCGCCGATCACGCAGCAAATGCTTTCGGCGTACTCGTTCTTGGCGCTGTTGCCCAGTTCGAGGAAGGTGCCGGGGTTGCGCTTTTCGATCAGGTAGAGATTCGGGTCGCCGTCGGCGATGGCCTGGATTTCGCCCTTCTTGGCGGCCACATCCAGCAGGTCGGCCGGGTAGACGCGCCATTCGATGTCCTTGTCCACATCCAGGCCGCGCTTGGCCAGGTGGATGGAATAGAACTGCTTTGCCGGGCTGTTGAGATCGGCCACGCCGATGGTCTTGCCCTTGAGCGTTCTTGGGTCCAGCGTGACGCCGGCCGACTTCAGGCCCACCAGGCGCAGGCAGCCGCCGTGCACGCTGCCGATGAGCTTGACATCCAGCCCCGCCTCCAGCGGCTTGATCCAGCGGTGGATCAGGCCCGCGCCCGCATCGGCCTTGCCCGTGGCCAGCGCTTCCAGCAACTGGTCGGCCGAGCCGCCCCAGTTCAGCAGCTCCACGTCCAGGCCGTTGCGCTCGAAGAAGCCGCGCTCCAGCGCCACGGGAATGGGCGAATGGCAGAAGCTGGCCTGGCTCCAGGCAAAGGTGATCTTCTGGCGCGGCTGCGCCCCGGCGCGGCCGCTGAACCAGGCGGCCGAGCCCAGCGCGCCGGCTGCGGCGCCGGCGCGGATCAGGGTGCGGCGCGAGAGCGAGGGCTCGGATGCCTCGGGAGCATCGAGCGCCCCGAAAGCACCGCAATCGGCGCCATGGGCGCAGCGGCTGTCCTGGGTCCTGTCGATCTCGGTCTGGGTCTTGCGGGTCATGGAACTCCCTCCAAAGCAGTTTCGGGACTGCCGATGCTGTCCGCTGGGTGCCGTGTTTCCAACGACGCAAAACGCGCATCCATATGTGCGTGGCAACTAGGAAAGCAACGGCCCGGCGACATGCGCAAACCGAATAAGCGAACGCGTTTTTCTTCGTAGTGCGCAGGACGCGGGCTTCGAATAATGGACTGCATCGACCACTCATACGGAGTCCATGCATGACCTCAGCGACCGGCACCGAGTCCGCCCCGCACGACGCAGCCAGCGATGCGCTGTGGCAGCAGGACACCCAGGCCCTGCACGCCGGCTACCGGGGGCGCGAGCAGCAGCGCAGCGCGGCCGTGCCCATCTACCAGAGCACCTCCTTCGTGTTCGACAGCGCCCAGCACGGCGCCAACCTGTTCGGCCTGGTGGAGGAGGGCGATGTGTACTCGCGCACGGCCAACCCCACGCTGGCGGTGCTGGAGCAGCGCATTGCGGCTCTCGAAGGCGGCGTGGCCGCGCTGGCCCTGGCCTCGGGCATGGCCGCCATCGACGTGGCACTGGCCACGCTGGCCAGTGCGGGCGACCATGTGGTCGTGGCCTCGCAGCTGTATGGCGGCACGCACAACTTCATCGCCCATGTGCTGGCCTCGCGCGGCGTGCAGAGCACGGCCGTGGCCAAGGACGATTTCCAGGCGTTGCGCCGGGCGATAGGGCCGCGCACCAAGGCCGTGTTCGTGGAGTCCGTGGGCAATCCATCGGGCGGCATTGCCGACCTGCGCCAGCTGGCCGACATCAGCCATGCGGCGGGCGTGGCCCTGGTGGTGGACAACACCGTGGCTTCCCCGCTGCTGCTGCGGCCCTTCGACTGGGGCGCCGACCTCGTCGTGCACTCGGCCACCAAGGCCATCGGCGGACACGGCAATGTGCTGGGCGGGCTGATCGTGGACAGCGGCCGCTTCGACTGGGTGGCGCACGCGGGGCGCTACCCGCAGTTCAGCGCGCCCGAGCCGGCCTACCAGGGCTTTGTCTTTACCGAGAAATTTCCCGACCGGGCCTTCATCGCGCGGGCCCGTGCCGTGCTGCTGCGCAACTGCGGCGCGGCGCTGGCGCCGCACAGCGCCTTCCTGCTGCTGCAGGGCCTGGAGACGCTGGGCCTGCGCCAGGAGCGCGCCAGCCGCAACACGCTGGCCGTGATCGATTTCCTGCAGCGCCATCCGCTGGTGGAGCGCATACACCACGCCAGCCAGAGCGGCCACGCCGACCACGCGCTGGCCCTGCGCCAGCTGCGCGGCGGGCATGTGCCGGCGCTGCTGGGCTTCGAGCTGCGCGGCGGCCGCCCGGCGGCGCGCGCCTTCTATGACGCGCTGCGCCTGTTCCTGCGCCTGGTCAACATCGGCGACAGCAAGTCGCTGGCCGCCATTCCTGCCGAGACCACGCACAGCCTGCTCAGCGACGAGGAACTGGCGCGCGTGGGCATTGCGCCCGGGCTGGTGCGCCTGTCCATCGGCATTGAGCACCCGCAGGACCTGCTGGCCGACCTGGAGCAGGCGCTGGAGCAGGCGCAGGGCCATGCGGTGTTGGCTGCCGAACGCGAACAAGACCGCGAACAAAACCGCGATCAGCGCCTGGCGGCCTGAGCGTCCCTTCCTTCCCCCTTCCCTGGCAGCACAGCATGAGCACCTTGACAGCATCCACTCTCGACGCGCCCGCCGCCACAGCGGCAACCCCGGCCCTGCCCGTCATCGATCTGCAGGCCCTGCGTGACCCGGCCACGCAGGCCCAGGCGCTGCGCCAGCTGGCGCGCACGGCGCGCGACACCGGTTTCTTCTACCTGGAAGGGCACGGCATAGGCCGGGACGCATGGCAGGGCATACAGCGGCGCGCGCGCGAATTCTTTGCGCAGCCGCTGGCCGACAAGCAGGCGCTGGCCATTGCCAACACGCGGCACTTCCGGGGCTATACGGCCGTGGGCATGGAGATCACGCGCCAGCGGCCCGACCAGCGCGAGCAGATCGACCTGGGGGAGGAATCGCCCGAGATTCCCGCAGGCCCCGGCGTGCCGGACTGGAAGGGGCTGCAAGGCCCCAACCAGTGGCCGCAGGCCCTGCCCGGGTTCCGCGAGGAGGTGCTGGCCTGGCAGGCGGCAGCGCATGGCGTGGCGCTGGAGCTGCTGCGCCACTTCGTGGCCGCGCTGCAGCTGCCCGAGGGCGCGCTGGACGCCCTGGTCAGCGGCCTGCCTGCGCACCGCATCAAGATCATCCACTACCCGGGCAGCGAGCTGGGCGCAGCAGGCCAGGGCGTGGGCGCGCACAAGGACGGCGGCCTGCTGACCCTGCTGCTGCAGGACGAGGTGGGCGGGCTGCAGGTGGAGACGCCGGCCGGCTGGGTCGATGTGCCGCCGCGCGACGGGGCCTTCGTCATCAACATCGGTGAGATGCTGGAGCTGGCCACCAACGGCTATCTGCGCGCCAACGTGCATCGCGTGCTGGTGCCGCGCGCAGGCGTGCAGCGCTACTCCATCGCCTACTTCCTGGCGCCGCGCCTGGACCTGGGCCAGGTGCCGCTGCTGACCCTGCCGCCCGAGCTGGCCGTGCTGGCCACGGGGCCGCAGAGCGACCCGGACAACCCGCTGTTCAGCCATGTGGGCGAGAACGCGCTCAAGGGCCGCGTGCGCTCCCACCTGGATGTGGCCCAGCGCTTCTATCCCGAGCATTTCGCCCGCCTGCAGGCCCAGGCCCGCGCCGCTGGCCGTGAGTTGCACCCCGGTGCCTATTGATCGACTCCTGTTGATCGGTGCCTGTTGATTCTTGAAAGGACTGTGCGATGGACAAGCGAGTATTTCTGCGGAGACTGGCGGCGGGGGCCTCGGTGGCGGCGATGTCAGGCGCCATCCGGGCCGCGCAGGCCGGCCCGCTGCGCGTGGGCGTGCGCGGCGGCGTGGACGAGGAAATCTGGGAGGTGGTGACCCGCGTGGCGCGCGAGCAGGGGCTGCAGGTCAAGCCCGTGGTCATCAGCGGCGCGGCCAGCCCCAACGAGGCGCTGAACAACGGCGACATCGAGGCCAACTCCTTCCAGCATGTGCCGTTCCTGCGCGACCAGAACCAGCAGCGCGGCTACCGGCTGGTGGCGGCCGGCGACACCTACATCTCGCCCATCGCCTTCTATTCGAAAAAGCACAAACGCCTGGCCGACCTGCCCGCTGGCGCGCGCCTGGGCATTCCCAACGATCCCAGCAACCAGACGCGCGCGCTGGTGGTGCTGCAGGACCAGGGCATCCTGAAGCTGCGCGAAGGCTTCGACCCCTTCAAGGGCACGGCGGGCCTGGCCGACATCGCCAGCTACCAGAAGAAGGTGCAGCTGGTGGAGGCGGCCTCGGTGGTGCTGGCGCGCTCGCTGGACGATCTCGATGCCTCGGCCATCGTCAACAGCTTTGCCTACCAGGCCGGGCTGATCGCCACGCGCGATGGCATTGCCGTCGAAAGGCGCGAGCGCAATCCCTACGTGAACATCATTGCCGTGCACGAGCGCGACCGCGCTGCACCCTGGGTCGCGGCCCTGCTGCGCGCCTACCAGTCTGAGCCCGTGCGCCAGTTCATCGTGAGCAGGTACCAGGGCTCGGTGCTGCCGGCCTTCTGAGGCGTGTAAGGCAATGAAGGTGGAACAGGCGGCGGCCGGCGAGCCCCATGCAATCGATGCGCTGCAGCGGCCGCACATCGTCTTCGAGGGCGTGCGCAAGCAATACCCGGGCACGGGCACGGGAAGGAGCGCGGGCGAGCCCGTGCACGCGCTGCAGGCGCTGAGCTTCGAGGTGGCGCGTGCCGAGGTGTTCGGCATCATCGGCCGCAGCGGCGCCGGCAAATCCACGCTGCTGCGCACCATCAATGCGCTGGAGCGGCCCAGCAGCGGCCGCGTGCTGGTGGACGGCACCGATGTCGCCACGCTGGACGAGGACGCGCTGGTGGCGCTGCGCCGGCGCATCGGCATGATCTTCCAGCACTTCAACCTCTTGTCCTCGCGCACGGTGTACGAGAACGTGGCCCTGCCGCTGCAGGCCGCGGGCTGGCGGCCCGCGCTCGTGCGCGCGCGGGTGGACGAGTTGCTGGCCCTGGTGGGGCTGGCGGACAAGAGCGGCGCCTATCCGGCCCAGCTCTCGGGCGGGCAAAAGCAGCGCGTGGGCATTGCGCGCGCGCTGGTGCACGAGCCCGAAATCCTGCTGTGCGACGAGGCCACCTCGGCCCTGGACCCCGAGACCACGCAGTCCATCCTGGAGCTGCTGCGCGAGATCAACCGCAAGCTGCAGCTGACCATCGTGCTCATCACGCACGACATGGCCGTGATCCGCGAGGTCTGCGACCGCGTGCTGGTGCTGGACCAGGGCCGGCTGCAGGAGATCGGCGAGGTCTGGAAGCTGTTTGCGGCACCGCGCTCGGAGGCGGCGCGTGCGCTGCTGCGGCCGCTGCGGCAGGCCTTGGCGGCGGACCTGGAACTGGTGGCGGCGGCCGATGGTCCGGAGGCCGTCGCCGTGCTGGCCATCGGATGGGCCGACGGCGGCAGCCAGCAGGGCCTGCCGCTGGCGCAGCTTCAGGTGCTGGGCCCGCGTGCCCGTTTGCTGCAGGGGGGCCTGGACTGCATGCGCGGGCGTTCGCAGGGCCGCCTGCTGGTGGGCGTGCCGGTGCAGGATCTGCCGTCGGCACCCTCGCCGCTTTCACCGCTCTCACCCCTTTCACCGGCCGCGCTGTCTTCCCTTCAACAGGCGCTGGGCGCCGATTCACTGCAACTGCTTGGCCATGTCCCTGCCCCCGCTCGATAAATACCTGCAGGCCTTTCTGGAAACCCTGCTGATGGCGGGCGCGTCCTCGCTGATCGCCATCGTTGCCGGGCTGGCGCTGGCCATCGTGCTGCACACCACGGCGCCAGGCGGGCTCTATGCCAGGCCGCGCCTGTACCGGGGGCTGTCGGCGGCGGTGAACATCGGCCGGGCCATTCCCTTCATCATCCTGCTGGTGGCCCTGCTGCCGGTGACGCGCGCCATCGTGGGCACCACGCTGGGCACCTGGGCGGCGGTGGTGCCGCTGTCGGTCAACCTGATTCCGTTCTTTGCGCGCATCGCCCAGGTCAGCCTGGGCGAAGTGGACGGCGGCCTGGTGGAGGCGGCGCGCGCCATGGGCCTGCGCCGCCCGCAGATCGTGCGCCAGGTGCTGCTGCCCGAGGCGCTGCCGGGCCTGATCGGCGGCATGACCGTGAGCGTGATCGCCATGGTCAATGCCTCGGCCATGGCGGGCGCCGTGGGGGCGGGCGGCCTGGGCGACCTGGCCATCCGCTACGGCTACGAACGCTATGAGACGCGCGTGATGTTCGAGGTCATCGTCATCCTGGTGGCCCTGGTGTCGGTGCTGCAGTTCGGCGGCGAGTGGCTGGCGCGCCGTGCCGACCACCGGCGTTCGATCTCTTGAGATGATTTGGAAATAACAGACTGAATTTTTATTATTTTTGGTTTTTTCGACTTGTCTCGACAATGGCCTGCAGCAGCATTCGGGCTGCTGATTCTTTTCCGAGACGCTTCGATGACCCACACCACACGCCCCGCCTGGCCTTCCCCTCTTGCCGGCCGCACTGCCATGAAGCCGGGCGTGGCCATCGTCTGTGGCGTCCACCATGTCCAGCTGTCCTTCCCGGCGCGCGCCCAGGCGGCCATGGAGCGCTTTTATGGCGAAGTGCTGGGCCTGTCTGCCCTGACCGTTGCCGGGCGTCCGGGCCTGAGCTTTCTGGCCGGCGGGCAGCGCATCGATCTGGTGCCCTACAAGGGGCAGTCCGGCGGCACCGAGCGCGCGGCGGGCAACCTGGTGCATCTGGCGCTGACGGTCAGCGACGTGGATGCGCTGCGCCAGCAGTTGCTGGTACACGGCGGCCTGGCGCTGGAGGTGGCGCCCGTGAGCGAGGGCCGGCGCTGCTATGCGCGCGACCCCGCAGGCAATCTGATCGAGCTGCTGGAGCTGCCCCGCGAGGCAGCGGCCGATGCCCCGGATGAGCCGGCCGTGGCCTGTTCGGCCTGAAGCCTCTCGCCGTCCCCCTCTCTCTTTCCTTCCTGCTTTTGCCTTCCACAGGCCCGGGCCGCACCGGCCCCGGGCGGAGCCTTGCCCATGAACTTCCAGCAACTGCGCTATGTGCGCGAAACCGTGCGCCGCGGCTACAGCCTGACCGAGGTGGCCCACACGCTGCACACCTCCCAGCCCGGCGTGAGCCGTCAGATCCGCGAGCTGGAGGAAGAACTGGGCGTGGAGATCTTCATCCGCGCAGGCAAGCGGCTGACCGGGCTGACGCCGCCCGGCGAGGCGCTGCTGCCCATCGTCGAGCGCCTGATGCTGGAGGCCGACAACCTGCGCCGCGTGGGCGCCGACTTCAGCGCCAGCGAGCAGGGCCGCCTGTCGATTGCCGCCACCCACTCCCAGGCCCGCTATGCGCTGCCCCATGTGGTGCGCGACTTCCGCCAGCGCTATCCGCAGGTGCGCCTGCACCTGCACCAGGGCTCGCCCGAGCAGGTGGCGCAGATGCTGCGCAGCGGCGAGGCCGACATCGGCGTGGCCACCGAGGCGCTGGCCGGCTATGAAGGCCTGGTCGCGCTGCCCTGCTACCGCTGGACGCACGGCGTGGTCGTGCCGCCGGGCCACCCGCTGCTGCAGTCGCAGCAGGCGCTGACGCTGGAGGCGCTGTCGCGCTTTCCCATCATCACCTACGAGCAGGGCTATACGGGCCGCGCCCACATCGACGAGGCCTTTGCGCGCGAAGGCCTGGAGCCCGACGTGGTGCTCACGGCCATGGACGCCGACGTGATCAAGACCTATGTGGAGCTGGACATGGGCGTGGGCATCGTCGCCTCGGTGGCGCTGGATGCCGAGCGAGACCAGGGCCTGCGCACGCTGGACGCCGGCCACCTGTTCGAGGTCAACACCACGCGGCTGGGCCTGCGCAAGGGCGCCTGGCTGCGCGGCTATGCCTATGCCTTCATCGAGACCTTCGTGCCCACGCTGACGCGCGAGGTGGTCGAGCAGGCCGTGCGCCAGGGCGTGGAGCCAGAGTAGGCCGGCCTCAGCCCGGCTCGCGCGCCATCTCCAGCAGGGTGTCGCCGGTCACGCGGTAGCGGATCCACTCGGTCTGGGGCAGGGCGCCCAGGCGGTCGTAGAACTCGATGGAGGGCAGGTTCCAGTCGAGCACGCTCCACTCGAAGCGGCCGCAGTCCTTCTCGACGGCGATCTGCGCCAGCCGGCGCAGCAGCGCCGTGCCCGCGCCCAGGCCGCGCGCCTCGGGCGTGACGTAGAGGTCTTCGAGGTACAGGCCGTGGCGGCCCTGCCAGGTCGAGTAATTGAAGAAGTAGACCGCAAAGCCCACGGGCTGGTCGCCATGCAGGCAGATCAGGCCGAAGACGGCGGGGTTGTCGGCAAACAGGGTGCGCTTCACATGCTCTGGTGTGGCCAGGACTTCATGCTCGGCTTTTTCATAGACGGCGAGTTCGCGCACGAAGCGGACGATGAGCTCGGCGTCATCGGGGGTGGCGGGTCGGATCTGTAGGGTGGTAGTCATTCAAACGCGGGGGAACACGGGAAACACGGTATTGCGGCGCAAGATGGCGCCGCAATCTCCGGTTTTAGCCGATTTTCGCGCCCGTGTCCGCCAGGGGCTGTTGCACCGGAAGGGGCAGGAACTGGCGCAGGATCTGGAAGTGGTCCTCGAAGAACGCGCTTTCCATGGCGGGCAGGTCGCAGACGGCCACCCAGCGCGCCAGTGCCGCATCGTCGCCGCCCTGCACGGGCGGCAGCGAGGGCAGCACGCCCAGGTCCAGATAGTGCACATGGGTGATGGTGCGCCCGCGCAGGCTGCGGTCGGGATGGTCGAAGACCTGCACGGACTGCAGGGCCGCCTGCAGGTCGGCCTCGCTGAGCGTGGAGCAGGTCTCCTCGCGCAACTCGCGCAGGCAGGACTGCCACAGCGTGTCGCGCGGCTCCAGGAAGCCGCCCGGCAGCGCCCACAGGCCCAGGCCCGGGGCATGGCCGCGGCGTATCAGCAGGATGTGGTCCTGTTGCGCGCCTTCGTGCGGCACGCGGCAGCGCAGCAGTGCGTCCACGGTCACGAAGACGGGCGGGTAGGGCGCCGCAGCCCAGGCCTGGCGGTACCGGGCCAGCATGCGCCATTCCTCGCACATCTGCGCATGGACGGGCGTGGTGGCCCATTGGCGCAGGAACTGCAGGGTGGCGGGCGGCACCTGGGCGGCCAGGGCCTCGAAGTCCACGCCGGATTCGCCGAAGTAGATGTCGCGCAGCGGCGTGGCGTCGAACTGGCCCAGGCGCGGCAGGCTGATCAGTTGCCAGCGCGGAAAGCGCGCCAGGTAGCCGCTGGTCGCATCCTTGAAATGGCCGACCAGGGCCACGCTGGCGCCTTCGGGCACGCAGGACTGCACGGCCTGCTGCACGGCCTGTACCCACAGCGGTTCGTTGTAATAGTCGCGCACGGGCACGCAATGCAGGCGGGCCGCGTCGGCCGGCGGCAGCGCCTCGCGCAGCATCTGCGCGCGTTCCTGCCAGCTGAAGGGATTCTTGGGATTGGGCGCCTGCATGGCGCTGCCCAGCACGACGACGATCTGCTCGGCACGCTCCAGCGCCGCGCGCAGCAGGGCCATGTGGCCGTTGTGCAGCGGCTGGAAGCGCCCGATCAGCACGGCGGTGTGCACGCGCTCGCTGGTGGCCGGGGTTTCGGTGGGGGCGTCCATGGCGGCAGTCTCTTGCATAAACAGGCTCGGTGGCTTCACTCTGGCTTCATTCGTAGTGGGCGGCAATGGGCATCTGGCGGCCCGTGCCGAAGGCGCGCGGGCGCACGCGCAGTATGGGCGGGGCCTGGCGGCGCTTGTACTCGCTGCGGAAGATCATGCGCTTGACGCGGTCAACCAGCTCGGCACTGCCGGGTTGGCCCAGCAGCTGGGTCACAAAGCGCTCGGCCGTGCCGTATTCGGCGGTGGACAGGTGCCGGCCTTCGATGGCGTATTTGAGGATTTCGTCCAGCACCGCATAGGGCGGCAGGCTGTCCTCGTCCTTCTGGTCGGGCGCCAGCTCGGCCGAGGGCGGCTTGTCGATGATGGCCTGGGGAATCAGCTCGCGGCCCGCACTGTGGTTGATGTGGCGCGACAGCTCGAAAACCTCGGTCTTGTACAGATCGCCCAGCAGGCCCAGGCCGCCGTTGGTGTCGCCATACAGCGTGCAGTAGCCCACCGATATCTCGGACTTGTTGCCCGTGGTCAGCAGCAGGTGGCCGAAGGCGTTGGAGTACTCCATCAGCGTGGTGCCGCGGATGCGTGCCTGCAGGTTCTCCAGCGGCAGGCCCTGCAGCGGCTGGCCGAAGCTGGCCTCGAACTGGCGCGCATAGCCGTCGACCAGCTCGCGGATCGGGTGCTCGTGCAGCGTGATGCCCAGGTTGCGGCACAGGATCACCGAGTCATCGACCGAGCCGCTCGACGAAAAGCGCGAAGGCATGGTGACGGCCACCACGTTGTCCGCGCCCAGGGCCTCGGCCGCCAGGGCCAGGGTCAGTGCGCTGTCGATGCCGCCCGAGCTGCCCACCACCGCGCGCGTGAAGCCGCAGCGGCGCGCATAGTCGCGCAGGCCCAGCACGATCTGGCGGCGGTAGAACTCCATGGTGGGCAGGCCTTCGGCCGGCACGCTCATGCAGTGCTGGCCGGCTGCGTCGAGGAAGCGTCCGTCGTCGAACTGCAGCGTGCGCAGGTCTTCGACAAAGCGCTCGGCCTCGAAGACCACGCCGCGCCCGGGCTCCACCGCGAAGGAGGCGCCGTCGAACACGATCTGGTCCTGGCCGCCGATCTGATTCACATAGAGGATGGGCAGGCCGTGGCGCGTGGCCGCCTGGCCGAAGATCTCGTGGCGCTGCTCGCGCTTGCCCAGGTGGCTGGGGCTGGCGTTGATGCTGACCACCAGGTCGGGCGCGGCGTCGGCCATGCGCGCGAAGGGGTTGGTGGCGTAGTCGGCACCGGCGTCGTTCCAGCCGTCCTCGCACACCAGAAAGCCCACCTGGGCCTGGCCTATGCGCAGCACCTTGGCCGCGTCGGGGCCGGGCTCGAAGTGGCGGCGCTCGTCGAAGATGTTGTAGGTGGGCAGCAGCTGCTTGTCGTAGCGCAGGCGCACGGCGCCGTCCTTGAGCACCAGCAGGCTGTTGTGCAGCGGCTTGCCGGGCCCGCTGGCACGCGTGGGCGCGCCGATGACCCAGTGCAATTGCGGCCACTGGCGCGTGGCCTGCAGCAGCTGCTGCAAGCCTTGCTCCAGGCGTTCGCGAAAGGCGGGCTCGTCCAGCAGGTCGCCAGGGTAGTAGCCGCACAGCGACAGCTCGGGAAAGACCAGCAGGTCGGCCTGCGCGCGCGCGGCGCGGGCAGCGGCCTCGGCCATGCGGGCCACGTTGCCGGCGATGTCGCCGACGGTGGGGTTGAGTTGGGCAATGGTGATGCGCAGCATGAATGGAGCTTTGGCGGTGTCGGGCGGTATCAGACGGCGACAGGCTGGGCCAGGCCGAAGACCTGGCGCAGATAGGCCAGATAGGTTTCGTCGTTGCACAGCGTCTTGCCCGGCGAGTCCGAGATCTTGGCCACGGGCTGGCCGTTGGCGTGGGTGAGCTTCATCACGATGTTGATGGTCTCCAGCCCCATGTCGTTGGTCAGCCGCGTGCCGATGCCGAAGCCCAGCTGTATGCGGTCGGCAAAGCGCTGGTACAGGGCCAGGGCCGTGTCCAGGTCCAGCCCGTCGGAGAACACCAGGCGCTTGGCCTGGGGGTCTATGCGCAGCTTCTGGTAGTGGGCGATGGCCTTCTCGCCCCAGGCATACGGGTCGCCCGAGTCGTGGCGCAGCCCGTCGAAGAGCTTGGCGAAGTACATGTCGAAATCGGCCAGGAAGGCATCCATGCCCACGGTGTCGGTCAGGGCCACGCCCAGGTCGCCCCGGTACTCCTGCACCCAGTCCTCCAGCGCGGCGATCTGGAAGTCGCGCAGGCGCACGCCCTGGGCCTGGTAGCTCTGCAGGTACTCATGGGCCATGGTGCCTATGGGCACGATGCCGAAGTCGCGAGCCAGCAGCACGTTGGACGTGCCCTTGAACCACTGCGCCGTCTGCGTGGCAAAGGCCTGGACCACCTCGCGCTGCCAGGCGCCCGAGAAGCGCCGGCGCACGCCGAAGTCGAACAGCTCGAAGGGATTGCGCAGCCTGGCCTCGCAGGCCAGGTGGCGCAGACGCTCGATCTTGCCGGCCAGGCGCCTGCGGCCTTCGGCCAGCGCCGCCTCGGCGTCGAAGCGCCGGAAATACAGCTCGTTGACGATGGCCAGCACATAGATCTCGAAGCCCATCACATGGACCTGGGGGCCCTTGGCCTCGATGTGCAGGGTGTCGCCATCGGCCCAGGCACGGATGAAGGCGCGCTGGAACTGGAAGATGCGCAGAAAGTCGATGAAGTCGCTCTTCATGAAGCGCAGCCCGCCCAGGTAGGCCAGGTCTTCGGGCGTGAAGCGCAGCGCGCACAGGGCGTCCAGCTCGCGCTCCACCTCGGGCAGCAGCTCGGCCAGCGGGAAGGCCGTCTTCGTGCGGCAGACGAATTCGTATTCGGCCTCGGTCTGGGGATTGCGGTGCAGCATGGCCTGCCACATCGTGAATTTGTAGAGATCGGTGTCGAGCAGGCTGGTGATGATGGGGGCCATGGTGCGATGCTGGGGAAACAGGAAAGGGGGCTGCGCGCAGGAAGGAGGCCTGGCCCCTACAGGTGGAGTTCTTGGCTGGAGGCCAGCCGCAATCCGCGGGCCTGCATGGCTGCCAGGAAATCATGGTGCGCAGACTCGAAGCCCGGCACCGGGCTCATGGCGTCATGCATCAGCACGATGCGCTCAGGATGGGGAAGGTGCTCGACCAGATGCTCGACCGTGGAGCGCACGCAATGGCTGCTGGCCTCGCCAGCAACGACCAGCAAGTCGGCCCGGTCCAGCCGCTCCAGCAAGGCAGTGTTCAGCAAGGTCGCCGGATCGGCCGGGTCCGGCACCTCGGCCTGCAGGGCGCTGTAGTGCTCAGTCCAGGGATTGAGCCCCTTGAAAACGTTGTACACGGCGCGTTGGCGCTGCTGCTGCCAGTCGCCGCAGGCCGCCAGCACATCGGCATGGATACCGTGGCCCCAACTGCCCACCTCGCAGTGCACGGGCCAGACCATCAGCGTGTAGCGGCTGTTGGCTTCGAGTGCATCCAGATATTCCAGGCTGCGCTGCAGCGCCTCGGCGTTGCGCGGCCGGAACACTCCCGCCCGCACCTGCGCCGCCGTGATCGCGGTGAACGGTGCCACATCGCCGCCGTCACCCTGTTGCCAGAAAGCCGGATGGGCGATGTCGTAGCGCTGGTGCGAGTCCAGCGTCACCGTGATGGCGTCAATTCTCGCCCCGTCGCGCCGTATCCAACCGGCAAGCCGCTGCATGTCGGCATGGGCGCCCGCCACGGGCAGGCTGGGACGTTGCCCGCCAGGACACCAGTCCTCAGGCAGATCGCAGAAGTCGTTCTGGGGGTCTATGACCAGGAGCTGGGTGGTGGCAGATGGCATGGGTGAGTGCACGAAAGCAACAGCGCGGACATGTATCAGGTGAGTGCTTCAGTGTAGTGCTGCCAGAACCCCGTCTGCATTCAAGGCTGTGATCCTGGATGTCTGGTTTTTTGGCGAAGGAATGCCGCGATTCCCTGTCATGGGGCAAGGCGGGGCAAGCAGGGCCCGTTTGTTCCGAACATGATGCAGAGAGCTGCAATAGGAGGTTTCACGTATTTCGCGAATGGTTTGGCTTGTCTCAGACCGCCACTGCGCTGCTTTCAGGCGTGCCCTGCTTCAACCGAACAGACTCATTCGGTGGCTCTTGATTATCAATATGGCATCCCTTCAGGTAACAACAACTTTTATGGGTATGGGTTTGGCTGCGCTGATTCTGTACCTGATCCGGCGCGACCATCTCTACCTCATGCACGGGCTGCTCTGGGTGGTCGTTGCCGTGGCTGCCGTCGTGCTGGGCGTCTGGCCCGGGATGATCAACCGCCTGGCAGCGGTGCTGGGCATCAGCTATCCACCAGCCATGCTGCTGCTGCTGGTCAGCATCGTCCTGCTCATCAAGGCCCTGCATGCCGACATGGTCAACACCCGCATTGAGCGCGATGTGCGGCGGTTGAATCAGCGGTTGGCGATGGTGGAGGCTGATGCTGAGGATTTGCACCAGCCTCTTTCCAACAAGACCCCGTCATGAGCACACCCTTGCTTCCCGTCATCTTTTGTGGCGGATCTGGAACCCGCCTGTGGCCACTGTCCCGTGAGAGCCACCCAAAGCAATATCTGGCGCTCCACGGGGACGGAATCTCCATGTTGCAGAAAACTGCCAGGCGCTTGGATGGCATGGCCGAACATATCCCGAAGGCTGCTCCCGTCGTGATATGCAATAACGAGCACCGCTTTTTGGCGGCGCAACAGCTGCAGGAGGCCGGAATAGAAGGCTCCAAGCTGGTGTTGGAGCCCGTTGGTCGAAACACTGCCCCGGCCTTGACCCTGGCGGCACTGGTCGCAGAGCCTGAAACCGTAATGCTGGCCATGCCTGTAGATCACGTCATTGCCAGGCTATCGGACTTTCACAAGGCCGTGGCTGTGGCTTGGCAACTTGCCAAGGATGGCGCCATGGTCACGTTTGGCATTACACCCAGCCGTCCAGAGACTGGGTATGGCTATATACAGAAAGCAGAAGCCGTCGATTGCGGCGCGTTCGCGATACGCAGCTTTACTGAAAAGCCCAGCCGTGAATTGGCCGAAAATTATCTGCGAAGCGGCGACTATCTTTGGAACAGCGGCCTTTTCATGGTGCGGGCAGACCAATGGCTCAAGGCTGTCGCAGAGCTGCAGCCGCAGATGCTGCATGCTTGCCAAGCCTCGTTAATCCAGAGCAGCCAAGATATGGACTTTATCCGTCCCCATGGCGAGCTCTTCGCCAGTTGCCCTTCCAAATCGATCGACTACGCAGTAATGGAACATCTACCAGGCAACAAAGCTCTGGGAATTCTTGCTTCGGTGGTTCCTATGGATGCGGGCTGGTCCGACCTGGGGGCCTGGGACTCTCTTTGGGACGTGTTGCCGCGTGATGCATGTGGCAATGCCCATGTAGGCCACACGCTGGCCATTGATACTAATGACAGCCTTCTCTTCCTGTCTCTTATACACATCTAAAAGGGGGGGGGGGGGGGGGGGGGGGGGGGGGGGGGGGGGGGGGGGGGGGGGGGG
>NZ_JAELTK010000139.1:0-9691 GCF_016428765.1 Delftia sp. ASV31 | reverse complement strand
CCCCCCCCCCCCCCCCCCCCCCCCCCCCCCCCCCCCCCCCCCCCCCCCCCCCCCTTTTCAAGCAGAAGACGGCATACGCGATCAACGTCAGCGTCTCGTGGGCTCGGAGATGTGTATAAGAGACAGCTGCGGTTGTCTGAGCGAAGTTCACGCAGTGAACGCAGCGAGTTCCGCAGCGAACCCCGCAACCGCCACGACGCAGGTTGCCCCGCAGCGAAGCGAAGGGGTCGCAGACATCCGGGTCGCCTTCTTTGATCTGACCTTTCTTGGCGAATCAAGAAAGGGCAGTCGGCTGCCGGGCCGAGACCCGGCCTCGAAAAATAGCCACCCGGCAGGGCGAAATGAGCCCCCTGCACTAGCTGACAAGCCGGGGGAACAGCCCCAAATCACAAGCCCATTGTTTCCACCACGGAACCAACCGCGTTCCACCACCCTCCTTTGCCAGCCGCCCCTGTCTCCCTAGAGTGAAAGCAAAAGGAGACAAGCATGTTCGAAGCCAATCTATTCCAGGGCCAGCGCGTCCTGATCACCGGGGGCGGCACGGGGCTGGGCCTGGCCATGGCGGCCAAGCTGGCGGAACTGGGCGCCGAGCTGCACCTGTGCGGCCGGCGGCATTCCGTGGTGCAGCAGGCCTGCGAGATGCTGAACAACGACACGGGCGCGCAGGCCTTTGCGCATGAACTCGACATTCGCCAGCCCGAGGCCGTGCACACCGTCATCGACCGCATCTGGGCCGAACACGGCCCGCTGACGAGCCTGGTCAACAACGCGGCCGGCAACTTCGTCAGCCGCACCGAGGACCTGAGCATCAACGGCTTCCATGCCATATCGGACATCGTCTTCCGGGGCACCTTCTACGTCACCCAGGCCGTGGGCCGCCGCTGGATCGCCGAAGGGCTGCCGGGCTCGGTGCTGTCCATCGTCGTCACCTGGGTGGACACGGGTTCGCCCTTCGTCGTGCCCTCGGCAATGTCCAAGGCCGGGCTGGACGCCATGACCAAATCGCTGGCCGTGGAATGGGGTCCCAAGCGCATACGGTTCAACGCGATTGCGCCGGGCGTGATTCCCACCCAGGGCGCCAGCCAGCGCCTGCGCCCCAGGATCGACGGCAACGAGGACTCGGCCGACCGCCGCCGCCTGGACAACCCCACGCGCCGCCTGGGCACGGGCGAGGACATCGGCAACATGGCCGCCTTCATCCTGGCCCCGGGCAACACCTGGCTCAACGGCCAGACCATCACGCTGGACGGCGGCGACGCCCTGGCCAACGGCGCCTACTTCACCGAATACCAGGCCTGGGACGATGCCGACTGGGCGCGCGCCCGGCAGATGGCCAAGGCCGCCAACCAGCCCAACGTCAACGATGGGGAGCAGGAGGCCACGCCCACATGAGCACCGCCCCCACGCCCCATTCCACCCTGGTCTTCGAACAGCGCACGCTGGCCGGTGCCGCCCAGCAGCAGCGCGGCCGCCAGCTGGCCCAGGGCCTGCGCAGCCTGGGCCTGGCCGAAGGCGACGTGCTGGCCGTCTTCCTTCGCAACGGCATCGAATACGCCGACGTGGTCCATGCCTGCCGCATTGCGGGCATCTACTACTGCCCCGTCAACTGGCATTTCACGGCCACGGAGATCGACTACATCCTGGCCGACAGCGGCGCCCGCGCCCTCATCACCAGCCAGGACCTGCTCGACGGCCTCAAGGGCGAACTCTATGCGGACCTGCCCCGGCGCGTCGCCCACGCACGCGAGCCGGAGCAGGACTACGAAGCCTGGCTGGCCGCCCAGGCACCCTACGACGGCCCGCTGGTCGCGCCGCGCGGCCACATGGCCTATACATCGGGCACCACGGGCCGTCCCAAGGGCGTGCTGCGCAAGGCGTTTCCCGTGGAAGAACTGCCCCGGCGCCTGGCCGTGAACCAGGCGCTGATCGCCACCGCCTACGGCCTGCAGCCCGGCGCGCGCACCCTGCTGACCGCACCCATCTACCACAGCGCGCCCAGCCTGTACTTCCAGAACGCGCTCATGCTCAGCGAGCTGGTGGTGCTGGAGCAGCGCTTCGACCCCGAGCGCTTCCTGCAGCTGGTGCAGGAGCACCGCATCGACACCGCCTACATGGTGCCCATCATGTACGTGCGCCTGCTCAGGCTGCCGCGCGAGGTGCGCGAGCGCTACGACATTTCCTCGCTGCGCTTCATCGCCTCCACCGGCTCGCCCTGCGCGCCCGAGGTCAAGAAGGCCATGATCGAGTGGATGGGGCCCATCATCAACGAGACCTATGCCTCCAGCGAGTCGGGCCTGGTCACCTTCATCGGCTCGGCCGACGCCCTCACCCACCCCGGCAGCGCGGGCCTGCCGCTGCAGGACGCCGAGGTCCGCATCCTCGACAGGCAGGGCCAGGCCCTGCCCACGGGCGAGGTCGGCCTGATCTACGTGCGCCAGCCCGCCTATGCCGACTTCACCTACAAGGGCAACGAAGAGGCCCGCCGCAAGATGGACCAGGGCGGCCTCATCACCCTGGGCGACATGGGCTACCTGGACGAGGAAGGCTTTCTCTACGTCTGCGACCGCGACTCGGACATGGTGATCTCCGGCGGCGTGAACATCTACCCGGCCGAGATAGAGAACGAGCTGCTCAGGCACCCCGGCATAGCAGACTGCGCCGTCATCGGCGTGCCCGATGCCGAGTACGGCGAGCGGCTGCTGGCCCTGGTCGAACCCGGCCAGTCAGGCACACTGCCCGAGGCGGAACTGAAAGAATGGCTGCGCGGCCGGCTGGCGGCCTACAAGCTGCCGCGCAGCTTCGTCTTCCAGCGCCTGCCCCGCGACGACAACGGAAAGATCGCCAAAAGAAAGCTGCGCGACGCCCACTGGGGCGCGACGCAGCGCAAGATCTGAACCCGCCAACACCGAAAGAGAAGGAGACAACGCATGAACAAGGCCATTGCATTGCTGCTTGCCGCTGCGGCCACCGCAGCCGCAGCCCCCGGGTTCGCCCAGTCCGACTACCCCAGCAAGCCCATCAAGCTCATCGCCCCGTATGCGCCGGGCGGCTCGGTCGATGTGCTGGCCCGCACCCTGGCCACGCACCTGTCCACCGAGCTCAAGCAGTCCGTGGTCGTGGAGAACCGGCCGGGCGCCAACACCATGATTGCCGCCTCGGCCGTGGCGCGCTCGCCGGCCGACGGCTACACCCTGCTGCTGGCCAGCAATGCCAGCATGGTGCTCAACCCCCTGCTCTACAAGAAGCTCAGCTACAACCCCGACCGGGAACTGAAGCTCACCAACATCCTGGCCGAGGCCCCGCTGGTGCTGGTCACCAACAGCCAGACCGGCATCAAAAACGTGGCCGACCTCAAGGCCTACTCCAAGGCCCACGCGGGCAAGCTCAACTACAGCTCGGTCGGCCTGGGCAACCCGCTGCAGCTGACCACCGAGCTGATCAAGTCCCGCCTGGACGTGGCCGCCACCCACATTCCCTTCAACGGCAGCGCCCCGGCCCTCACCGCCCTCATGGCCAACGACACCCAGCTCATGGTGGACGTGGCCGGCACCTCCCTGCCCCACATCAAGGCCGGCAAGCTGGTGGCCATTGCCACCACCGGGCCCGAGCGCTCGCAGTTCCTGCCGCAGACGCCCACCATTGCCGAATCGGGCGTGCCGGGCTTCAGGGCCTCCACCTGGTTCGGCATTGCCGTGCCCGCAGGCACGCCGGCCGACGCGCGCAACACCCTGCAGGCCGCCGTCAACAAGGTCATGCTCAACCCCGAGTTCGCCAGCGCCCTGGGCAACCAGACCCTGGCCGCCAGGAAGCCCCAGACCCAGGCCCAGCTCGACGACTTCCTGGCCGCTGACGGCCAGATGTGGCGCAAGGTGATCGCGGACAACGCGATTGCGCTGGAGAACTGAAGAGCTGAAGAGCTGAAGAACTGAACAACCGAGGCGCTAAGGCCCGGGCTCCCCGGCCTGCTCCACGAAGCGCAGCAGGCTGGCCCTGAGGAACTCGGTCATCACCTTGACGGCATGCGAGGGCCGCCGGTCCTCGGCCGTGATGATGTACAGCCGGTCGCCCAGGCCGGACACCGTCCAGTCCGGGCACACGCGCTGCACGGCGCCCGATCGCAGCTCGTCCATCACCATGTAGTTGGGCAAGGTGGCCACGCCGCTGCCCCGGAGCATGGACTGCTTGAGGAAGGGGAAATGCTCGCTGGTGATGCAGGGCTCGCACTTGAGCGCAATCTCCTGCTGCCCCTTTTTCACCGAGACGGCATAGGTCTTGCCGTCGCCGGGCGGCGTCAGCAGCACGCCGTGGGGAATCTCGGCGGGGTCGTGGAACGGCCGCGCCTTGGCATAGGCGCTGCTGGCATACAGGCCAAAGCCCACCGGCCCCAGATCGCGCGCCACCAGGTGCTCCTGCACGTCGCGCGCCACGCGCACGGCCACATCCACCTGGGCGCTCATGGGATCGCTCACCCGGTTGGAGAACAGCACGCGGATGCGCACCTGCGGGTGCCGCTTCTGGAAGGCCAGCAGCATGTCGGCCAGGTACAGCTCGCCCAGGCCCGTGGGAATGCTCAGCCGCACCGAGCCCGTCACCACATGCTGCAGCGCGTCGATGGCGCCCTGCGCCGCCTCCACCTCCTGGATGATGCTGCGCCCGTGCTCGTACAGCACCTCGCCCGCCGCCGTCAGCAAAAAGCTGCGCGTCGTGCGGTGCAGCAGGGTCACGCCCAGCGCCGTCTCCAGCGCCTTGAGCTCCTTGCTCACCTTGGAGCGCGTGATATCGCGCTTGCGCGCCGCAGCGCTGAGGCTGCGCGCGTCCACGATCTCTACGAAATTGCGGATGAGGTTGATGTCCATGGCTTGAGGCGGCAGGTCAGGCGGCCCGCCTTGTGCACGGCCGCAGGCAACGCGCCAGGACCGCCACCCCCGGACTATGGCACCGTCACGACGCCTGGCCCCGCCACCCGTGGGCGCCGGGACACAGGGCTTTCCCCGGTGCCCGCCGCATCAATCCAGGCTGATCTGCGACGAAGAGGCCACCTGCTTCCAGGTCGTCACATCCTTGAGGATCACCGCGCCGAACTGCTCCGGCGTATTGGCCACCACCGTGCCGCCCAGCTCGGCCAGGCGCTGGCGCAGTTGCGGATCGGCCAGGGCCTGCACGCTGGCCTTGTGCAGCTTGTCGCGGATGTCCTTGGGCAGGCCCTTGGGCGCCAGCAGGCCGTTCCAGGCCTGCACGGCGTAGCCGGGCACGCCGGACTCGGCAAAGGTCGGCACATCGGGCAGCTCGCTGCTGCGCTGGGCCGTGGCCACGGCCAGCGGGCGGATCTTGCCGGACTTGATGTGCGGCAGCGAAGCCGGCAGCGGCTCCCACAGCATGGACACCTGGCCGCCGATCAGATCGGTGAAGGCCGGGCCCGCGCCGCGGTAGGGCACATGCATGATCTGCACGCCCGCCTTGGCCTTGAACAGCTCCATGGCCAGATGACCCAGACCGCCCGCGCCCGAGGACGCATACGACAGATGGCCCGGCTGCGCCTTGGCCAGCGCGATCAGCTCCTTCAGATTGGCCGCCTTGACCGAGGGATGCACGCTGAGCACGCCCGGCACCGTGATCACCTGGGTGATGGGCGTGAAATCCTTCACCGCGTCATAGGGCAGCTTGGTGTAGACGGCCGGATTCGTGCCGTGCGTGCTGGACGTGGCGCCCAGCAGCGTATAGCCGTCCGGCTTGGCATCGGCCACGAAGCGCGTGCCCAGCGAGCCACCGGCCCCGGCCTTGTTCTCCACGATCACCGAGGCGCCCAGCACCTTGCCCAGCTGCTGCGCGAACAGGCGGTTCACCACATCGGCCGTGCCGCCGGGCGGAAACGGCACGATCAGGCGGATGGGCTCGGCCGTGGGCCAGCCGGCATCGGCCGCCAGGGCCGACTGCGCGGGCGCCAGCGCGCCCAGGGCCAGGGCCGCCGTGGTTGCAGACAGGCTGCGGATCATGAAATTGCGGCGTTGCATAGGATTTTTCTCCTCGTTGAAATTCTTCGGGACCAGCACCGGCCAGTCACTGGCAAGTCATCGGCCCAGGCGCTCCAGCCAGGCCAGCACCCGGCCCAGCACCTCGTCGCCATTGGTGTCCAGCATGCAGAAATGCGAATTGCCGGTAATGCCTGCGGCCGGCAGGTCCAGCACCTCGGCGCGGCCGCCCAGGCGGCGCAGCAGCTGCCAATACACATCGGTCTGCGCGCGGTACTTCTGCCACTGCGGGCTATGCGCGAAATGGTCGCCCCACACCGCCAGATGGGGGATGGCCGAGGCAGGCGCGAAGGCATCCGCCCCCTCCTGCCCCTGTTGCCCCTGTTGCTCCTGCTGCACCACCGGCATGCCCGTAGGCTCCACCCCCACCACGGCGCGCACCAGGTGCGGCTTGCGGACGGCCGCATGCGCGGCAAAGCCACCGCCCTGGCTGTGGCCCATCACCACACAGGGGCCGAACTGCTCCAGCAGCGCGTCATAGGCCGCCATGGCCATGGCCTCGTGCCCCAGCCAGCGCGGCACCATCTGCCGCACCAGGGCACCAAAATTCTCATGCGGAAACCGCTGGCCGACGAAAGGCTCGCCCACACCGTCGCCCGAAGGCGCGCCATGGCCTATGCGAAACAGCTGCCACGCCTCCTCGGCACTGCGGAACACGGGCGCCTCGGCATAGATCTCGGGGAACATCGCCCAGCCCGCGCGGCCGCGCTCCACGGCATCGCAGACCACCACGTCGTGGCCGGCCTCCAGCAGGCGCCACAGCCAGCCCTGGCGCCCATCGGGCGTGGACTCCCACTGCGCCCCGGTCATGCCGCCGCCATGCCACAGCAGCACCGGCAGGGGGCTGCGCGGACGCGCCAGCCGGTACTCCATGGCATACATCTGGCCCACGGCATAGCTGCCATTCATGTCCAGCGGCCGCTCGCCGCCATTGCGCACCACCTCCCTGTGCTGGATCGGCAGATCCCGCACCGTGCGCTGCGCACCGCCAATGAAATGGCTTTGCATCTTCCTGAGGCAAACTTCAGGCATAACAGGGCTTCTCTCGCATGCCGCCATGCTAGGCATGCCCCGCCTTGGTGCTGTGCCGATTGCGGCGGCGCTGTGCCGGATCAGCACAGCCCTGCACCCACCCTACCCATGCACGAACTCAACCTCAAACTGCTGCAGGACCTGCAGGCCCTGGCCGACACCGGCAGCTTCTACAAGGCCGCCGAACGCCGCCACATCACCCACCCGGCCTTTGGCCGCCGCATCCGCGCGCTGGAGGAATGGGCGGGCACGCCCCTGGTCGAGCGCGGCCACCAATCCACCACGCTCACGGCCGCCGGCAAGACGCTGCTGGCCTCGGCCCATGAAGTGCTGGGCATCCTGGAGCAGACCCACGGCCTGCTGCAGCGCCCCCACCGCACGCGTGACGAAACCATCACCATCGCGGCCGGCCGCACGCTGTCGCACACCGTCCTGCCGGGCATCATCACCGCCCTCAACCAGGCCATGCCCCAGCTGTGCTGGAAAGTGGTCACCACCAGCCTGGACTACGGCGTGGAAATGCTGCTGCAGGGCAAGGTGGACCTGCTCATGTGCCACGCCCAGCCCGCCATCGAAGGCAGCCTGCAGGGCCACCACCTGGCCTGGCTGCCCGTGGGCCAGGACACGCTGATCCCCGTCAGCATCCCCCTGGTCCCCCAATTGCCCAAGTACGCCCTGCCCGCCCACGGCGGCGGCCCGCTGGTGCCCTACCTGGACTACGCGCAAAGCATGTCCCTGGGCAAGATCCTGCGCAGCCACCTGCACGAACTGTGCGACACCACGCGCCTGCGCACCGTCTACGAGGCCGACCTCGCCGACTCCCTGCACGCCATGGTCCACCAGGGCCTGGGCCTGGCCTGGCTGCCGCTCACCCTGGTCAAGACCGACCTGACCGAGGGCCGCCTGGCCCGCGCGGCCGGGCCCGACAAGGACGTGCCCATCAACGTACGGCTCTACCGGCGGCCTGCCGCGCAGAGCAAGCCGCTCACGCGCAGGGTGTGGGCGGGGTTGGAGAATCTTTATGGGAGGAGTCAGAAGTCGTGAGGCGGGCGGGCCAACCCATGCGACTTCGCTGTTGCGGCTCTGAACGTCTGTAAATTTGAACGCCGCGCGCACTTGTTCCCCCTGCCGGGCGGTTTCTTTTAGAGGCCGGGTCTCGGCCCGGCAGCCGACTGCCCTTTCTTGATTCGCCAAGAAAGGTCAGATCAAAGAAGGCGACCCGGATGTCCGCGACCCCTTCGCTTCGCTGCGGGGCAACCTGCGTCGTGGCGGCTGCGGGGTTCGCCGTGAAACTCACTTCGCGCTGCGCGCTACGTTCAGACATCACGGCGAGTCAGATGACGAAGCAAGCCTGTCCTTCGGCAGGCTTGCAACCCCGCAACCGCCACGACGCAGGCGCGGACATAGGGGAGGGGGAAGAGGCAGCAGGCGCAGGCAGCGGACGCGCCCAGGACTTTCCCCTTGGCCCCGCTGCAGCCTTGAACTAGCATGGCCTGCACCGCCCCGGCCGGGGCGGATCTTCCTTGGGCATCGATGAGCTTTCCCGTTCAGATTCCGATCCGAGTCCCCTGCCCTCCGGGCGCCTGCATCTGCGAGCACGACGCCCTGCTCGCCGACTCCATGGCTGACCAGCGCATCCTGCGACTCACCAAGGAAGAGGAAAAACGCCTGCTGCTACGGTTGGAACGCATCACCAGCCTGCAGGACCTGCGCCATGTGGAGCAGCGCATGTATGAACAGCTCGGCATCCGCGTGCGCATCGAGCCCGGCGCCAGCGAAGTGCGCACCGTGCGCGGCATCCAGATCGAGGTCTTGCCCATGCGCGGGCTGTGCAGCAAGACGCGGCAGGCGATTCCTGCGGCGATTCGGCGAGGGATGGAGAGGACGCCTGAGGTGGCGTTTGAGTTGTTGGATGAGGGGGGGTTGTTTGGGTGAGGGTTTTGGCGGTTGGTGGGGAGCGGGTTACGGCCCGTTGCGGACGTTCGATAAGTGTTCTGCGAAGGCATGCTGAAATCGTTTCCCACGAGTGGCCGATGCAAAACACAAGGGCCACTTCGGGCTGTCGAACGTCAGAGTTTGCGAAGGCCGTCTGCCAAGCAGGGTGGTTTGCCAAGCTCACGCGATAATGGTCGATCGCAAGCCAGTCCGCACCAAAATATGCTTGATCTTCATGCCCCCATCGAGCCTGGACAGGCTGCTGCAGGATTCAAGATAGGCCAGTCGCTGTCGAGTATTGAACCCTTCCTGAAAGACGTCTGCTCGGAGAACTATGTTCCCGGATTTCCCCTCAATGCGGTGCTGGCAGAGAACAAAGGGACACTTGTTGTTCGGCGTGTTGATCCTCGCGGGGGTGTCTCCATATTCTTCGGCTCAGATGCCGTTCATCTCGTTTTTTCTGCTTACGGGCAACTCGCTTGCATATACGTCTTCGATGGCTATCTAGGCTCTTATAGAGCTGTCTCTTATACACATCTGACGCTGCCGACGAAATGCGAACAAAAAAGGGGGTGTGGGGGGGGGGGGGGGGGGGGGGGGGGGGGGGGGGGGGGGGGGGGGGGGGGGGGGGGGGGGGGGGGGGGGGGGGGGGGGGGGGGGGGGGGGGGGGGGGGGGGGGGGGGGGGGGGGGGGGG
>NZ_JAELTK010000138.1:0-9730 GCF_016428765.1 Delftia sp. ASV31 | reverse complement strand
TGCCCGGCTACGCCACGGCGCCTGCGCTGTTCTTCGTGGCCTGCCTGATGCTCAAGGAGCTGACCGAGATCGAATGGGGCGAGACCACCGAGGCCATCCCCGCTGCCGTCACGGCCCTGCTCATGCCTTTTACCTACTCGGTGGCCAATGGCCTGGCCTTCGGCTTCATCACCTATGCCGTGCTCAAGCTGTTCACGGGGCGCGCCAAGGAAGTGCACTGGATGGTGTGGCTGATCGGCGGCGTCTTCCTCTTCAAGTTCGTCTATATCGGCGGCTGACGTAGCGCACCGTTTTTGGTGTGGGGCCCGCGCCTGGCAGCAATGCCTTGCGCGGGCCTTTTTGCTGGCGCTGCTTTTCCGCGGTACTCATGCGGGGTGGATGGCGCCCAGGATGCGCGGGCCGCGTGCGCCCGTCACGGCGGGCAGGTTGCCGGGCAGGCCCAGCAGGGCCTGGCGCGCCAGCCAGGCGAAGGCGGCGGCCTCCACCTGCTGCGGCGGCAGGCCGCGCGTGGCCGTGGTGTCCACGGCCACGCCAGGCAGCAGGGCGGCGATGCGCTGCATCAGTTGCGTGTTGAAGGCGCCTCCACCGCAGACCAGCAGTTCGCCGCCGCCACGCCCGAAGCGCTGCACGGCACCTGCGCAGGCGCGGGCCGTGAATTCGGTGAGCGTGGCCTGCACGTCGGCAGGGCGGGCATCGGCAGAGCTGGTTGCACTGGCGGAAAGATGGCCGGCCAGCCAGTCGGCATGGAACAGGTCGCGCCCCGTGCTCTTGGGCGGCGGCTGCTGCAGGAAAGGCTCGGCCAGCAGGCGGTCGAGCAGGGCGGGCAGCACCTGGCCCGTGGCCGCCCATTGGCCTCCGTCGTCATAGGGCTGGCCGGTGTGGGTCTGGCACCAGCCGTCCATCAGCGCATTGCCGGGGCCGCAGTCGAAGCCCAGCACCGTGCCATCGCCCGCCAGCACGCTGAGGTTGGCAATGCCGCCGATGTTGAGCACCAGCACCGTCTCGCCGGGCCGGCCGAACACGCCCTGGTGGAAGGCGGGCACCAGCGGCGCACCCTGGCCGCCCGCGGCCACATCGCGGCTGCGCAGGTCGGCCACCACGGCAACGCCGCTGAGCTCGGCCAGCAGGGCCGGGCTGTTGAGCTGCAAGGTGTAGCCCGTGCCGTCGAACATCTGCGGCCGGTGGCGCACGGTCTGGCCGTGGGCGCCAATGGCGGCGATCTGCGCGGGCGCCAGGCCCGTGGCCTGCAGCAGTTCCCGCACCACCTCGGCATAGCTGCGCGCCAGCGCATTTGCCGCCAGCGCCGCGCGGTGCAGCTCGTCGCGGCCATCGGGGGTGTTCAGCGACAGCAGCTCGGCGCGCAGCGCGGCGTCGAACCCCCGGCTGGCATGCCACAGCACCTGCGTGCCTTCGGCAAAGTCCACAAGCACGCCGTCCACCCCGTCAAGCGAGGTGCCGGACATCAGGCCTATGCAGTAGCGGTGGGCGATGGGGGAGGGGGTGGGCTGGTTCATGCCGGCAATGGTAGCCCTGCGGCCTGGGGCCCGCGATCACAAAAGGATGCGCCTGAAACAACAAAGGCTGCCAGGGCAGCCTTTGCGGGATGGGAGCGCGGTGGCTCAGCGTTCGCTGGCCAGGGCCAGTGCTTCGTTCGATGCCTGCAGCTCGATGCGCATCTGCGCGGCCATCTTGTCGAAGGCGGCGCGGCCGGCCTTGGAGACGGGGCGGGCGGCATCGGTGGCCTGGACGATGGTCATGGGATCGCGGTGCTCGCCGTTGACGCGGAACTCGAAGTGCAGGTGCGGGCCGGTGGCCCAGCCCGTGGAGCCCACGTTGCCGATGATGTCGCCCTGTTCCACGCGCTGGCCGCGCGTGACGCCGATGTGGCTCAGGTGGGCGTAGACCGTGGTGTGGTTGTTGGCGTGGTCCACGAAGATCACGTTGCCATAGCCGTTCTGCACACCCGCGAAGGAGACGGTGCCGTCGCCCACGGTACGCACCTTGGTGCCCGTGGCAGCGGCGAAGTCCGTGCCCAGGTGGGCGCGCCAGGTCTTGTGGATGGGGTGCATGCGCATGGCAAAGCCGCTGCTGATGCGCGAGAACTCCACGGGAGAGGTCAGGTAGGCCTGGCGGCGGCTCTTGCCGTCCATGGTGTAGTAGTCGCCCTTGGCCTTGCCTTCGTCCTGGAACCACAGCGCCTGCACGACCTTGCCGTTGTTGTGGAATTCGGCGCTGAGCACGCGGCCTGCGCGCAGCGGCTCGCCATCGGCTTCCAGCGATTCGTAGACCACGGAGAAGCGGTCGCCCTTGCGCAGGCTGCGGCGGAAGTCCACGTCGCCCTGGAAGATGTCGGCCATCTGCATGGCCACGGCGTCGGGGATGGAGGCCGCGTCGGTGGCGGCGAACAGCGAGCTGCGGATGATGCCGCCGGCCAGGCGGGGCGAGGCCGTCAGCTTGCCCGTCTCGATGCGGGTGCTCAGTTCATTGTTCTTGCGCTCGACCACGAGGCGGCGGAAGCTGCCGTCCTCGTCGGGCGCCCAGCGCACGGTCAGCTGCGACAGCTGGTGGTCGGGCGTGGTCTCGGCCGTCACCAGGCGGCCGGCGCGGCCCAGCACATGCTGGCGAACCTGGTCGTTGCCGCGCATGAAGGCGGCAGCGGCCGGATCGGCCACGCCCAGGCGCTGGAGCAGGGTTTCGGCCGTGTCGCTGCCGCGCGTGTATTCGGAACGGTACAGGGACATGCCCTGCACGCTGTCGGTCAGCTCGGCCAGGGTCTGGCCTTCGGCCAGCGATTCCACGGGCGTGGAGAGCATGCGCACCGGCAGGTCGGCAGGATCGGGTCCCAGGTTGGCCACGGCGAAGGCGCCGCCGCCGCCCGTGAGCAAGATGGCTGCCAGTGCCGCGGTGACACGCTTGGGGTGTTGCTGGATCACGGAGGTCAGCCGCGCAACAAGAGCACCGCTGGCATGGTTCAAGCCATATTTCACAACATCAGATCCTTGGGTTGCGCGCATCCGGCCCTGCGGGGGCCGGACAGCATCGCAGCGGCGGGATACGCTCTCCAGACGGGCAACAAGTCCGCGCTCTGCGGTGCGGATAGGCGGGCGTCTAGAATTCGCCGCAGCGGGAAAATCCCCGGAGTATACCGACGCAGTCCTACGCGGCCTGGCGAAAAACCCTTATGAATCAATCTGCTGTTACAACATACCCGGTCACCGACGGTGTAAGCCAAGCGCTTGAAACCACCCTGCGCGGCGTGGATGAGCTGCTGCCCCAGGCGGACTGGGTGCAAAAGCTGGCCCGTTCCGAGGCCACCGGCGTGCCGCTGCGCATCAAGCTGGGCCTGGACCCGACGGCGCCCGACATCCATCTGGGCCACACCGTGGTGCTCAACAAGATGCGCCAGCTGCAGGACCTGGGCCACCAGGTGATCTTCCTGATCGGCGACTTCACCACCCTGATCGGCGATCCTTCGGGCCGCAACAGCACGCGCCCGCCGCTGACGGCCGAGCAGATCAAGGTCAACGCCGAGACCTACTACACCCAGGCCGCCAAGGTGCTGGACCCCGCCCGCACCGAGGTGCGCTACAACAGCGAGTGGTGCGACAAGCTGGGCGCGCGCGGCATGATCGAGCTGTCGGCCAAGTACACGGTGGCCCGCATGATGGAGCGCAACGACTTCCACCAGCGCTTCACCGACGGCAGCTCCATCAGCCTGCACGAATTCCTCTACCCGCTGCTGCAGGGCTATGACTCGGTGGCGCTGCGCGCCGACCTGGAGATGGGCGGCACGGACCAGAAGTTCAACCTGCTCATGGGCCGCCATCTGCAGCAGGAATACGGGCAGGACACGCAGTGCGTGCTCACCATGCCGCTGCTGGTGGGCCTGGACGGCGAGCACAAGATGTCCAAGTCCAAGAACAACTACATCGGCATCACCGAGGACGCCAACACCATGTTCGCCAAGGTGCTGAGCATCTCGGACACGCTGATGTGGAACTGGTACACCCTGCTGTCGTTCAAGAGCCTGGCCGAGATCGCCGCGCTCAAGGCCGAGGTGGAAGGCGGGCGCAATCCCAAGGACGCCAAGGTGCTGCTGGCCAAGGAAATCACGGCGCGCTTTCACAGCGCTGCGCTGGCCGATGCGGCCGAGCAGGATTTCAACAACCGCAGCAAGGGCGGCATTCCCGACCAGATCGACGAGGTCAGCCTGTCGGGCGCGCCGCTGGGCATCGGTGCCCTGCTCAAGCAGGCCAACCTGGCGCCCTCGACCAGCGAGGCCAACCGCCTGATCGACGGCGGCGGCGTGCGCGTGGACGGCACGGCCATCAGCGACCGGGGCCTCAAGCTCGAAGCCGGCACCTATGTGGTGCAAGTGGGCAAGCGCAAGTTTGCGCGCGTGACGCTGGGCTGATGCCCGCGCCGGGCCATGCGCCCGGCTGCACAGGAATGAAGGACGCCGGCATGCCCGCGTCCTTTTTTCATCGCCGGGCCGCCCCAAGATGAAAACGGCCCCTTCGGGGGAGCGTGGGGGTATTTTTCAAGCCGGGGGCGATTCGACGGTTTCGCGCGTGACCTCGGCCTGCTCCTGCAGCCACCGGCAGAAGGCGGCCACCTCGGGACGCGCGGCGCTGCGCGGGCCCACGATCAGCCAGTAGGCCAGCGGCGATTCCAGCCGGTGCGCGGGCAGCACCTCGACCAGGTCGCCAGCCGCCAGCGCATCGGCCACCAGCGGCAGCCGCGCAATCGCCAGGCCCTGGCCCGCCAGGGCGGCCTGCACGATCTGGTGGGCGTAGTTGAAGTACAGCCAGCGCGGCGGCTGCAGCTGGTCGCAGCCCTGCACGCCGAACCAGCGCTGCCAGCCCAGCCATTCCAGCTGGGGCATGCGGTGGGCGTCGCCGGTCTCGATCAGCGTGTAGCGCGCCGCGTCGGCCGGCGTCCTGAGCGGCGGGCCGCCGGCCAGCAGGCGCGGGCTGGCCACCACGGCCAATTGCTCGCCGAACAGGCGCTGCGCCTGGGGCCAGCCGTCGCCCGCGCGGCCGTAGCGCAGGGCCAGGTCCACGTCGGTGGTGTCCAGGTCCATCACGGTGTCGCTGGTGTCGATGCGGATGTCGATATCGGGCCAGGCGCGCTGGAAGGACTCCAGGCGCGGGATCAGCCACATGGCGGCAAAGCTGGCCCAGGTGGTGATGGCCACGCTCTTGCGGCCCACGGTCTGGCGGATCTGGCGCACCGAGGCGTCGATCTGCTCCAGTGCGGGCGCCACCGAGCGCAGCAGCTGGGCGCCGGCCCCGGTCAGCTCCACGGCGCGCGTGTGGCGCAGGAACAGCGGCACGCCGACTTCATCCTCCAGCGACTGGATCTGGCGGCTCACGGCCGACTGCGTCAGCGACAGCTCGTCGGCGGCCGCGCGGAAATTCAGGTGCCGGGCCACGGCCAGGAAGGCACGCAGATGGCCGGCTCCGATGGCGCGTGTGCGCAGCAGGGGAACGGGTGCAGTGGTGGCATGGGGCATGGCGCCGCCAGCATACGTCAATCGTGTGACCGGCCGCAGCCCTTGGCGGGCAGATAATCGGCGGCGTTGCCGGCACAGGTTCTGGCGTTTTGGATGAATCACCTATGACAGCACCTCTGGATCTCGTCATCATGGCCGCGGGCAAGGGCACGCGCATGAAAAGCCGCCTTCCCAAAGTCCTGCAGCGCCTGGCGGGGCGCCCGTTGCTGGGCCATGTGCTGTCCACGGCGGCGCAGCTGGATGCGCGCTCGGCCGTGGTGGTCACGGGCCACGGCGCGGACCAGGTGGAGCCCGCCATGGCGGCGGCCTGCCAGGGCGGCTCCATGGCGCTGAAGTTCGTGCGCCAGGAGCCGCAGCTGGGCACGGGCCACGCGGTGCAGCAGGCCGTGCCTGCGCTGGCGGGCGATGGCATGGTCATCGTGCTCTCGGGCGATGTGCCGCTGACGCAGGCCGACACGCTGCGCGCCCTGGTCGATGCGGCCGATGGCCAGCGGCTGGCGCTGCTGACCGTGCGCCTGCCCGATCCCACGGGATATGGCCGCATCGTGCGCGGCGAAGACGGCACGGTGCAGCGCATCGTCGAGCAAAAGGATGCCAATGACGCCCAGCGCGCCATCCAGGAAATCTACAGCGGCATCATGGCCGTGCCGGCCCGCCACCTGGCCGGCTGGCTGGCCCGCCTGACCAATGACAACGCCCAGGGCGAGTACTACCTGACCGACGTGGTCGCCATGGCCGTGGCCGACGGTGTGCCCGTGGTCGCGCACTGCATTGCCGACCCGGTGCAGGTGGCGGGCGTCAACAGTCCGCTGCAACTGGCCGAGCTGGAGCGCGCCCACCAGGGCGCCCAGGCCCGTGCGCTGATGGAGCAGGGCGTGCGCCTGGCCGACCCCGCGCGCTTTGACCTGCGCGACGACCCGCGCACGGGCCGCGCGGCGCACTTGGCCTGCGGGCAGGATGTGGAGATCGACGTGGGCTGCATCTTCAGCGGCCATGTGGAGATTGGCGAAGGTGCGCGCATCGGCGCCTATTGCAGCATTGCCAACGCCACGATTGCGGCGGGCGCCGTCCTCCATCCGTACACGCATGTCGATGGCGAGAAGGCCGGCGTCAGCGTGGGCGAGGGCGCCCTGGTCGGCCCGTTTGCGCGCCTGCGCCCCGGTGCGCAACTGGGCCGCGAAGTGCACATCGGCAACTTCGTCGAGGTCAAGAACTCCGTGCTGGCCGATGGCGCCAAGGCCAACCACCTGGCCTACCTGGGCGATGCCACGGTGGGCGAGCGCGTCAACTACGGCGCCGGCTCCATCACGGCCAACTACGACGGCGTGAACAAGCACCGCACGGTGATCGAGGCCGACGTGCACATCGGCAGCAATTGCGTGCTGGTGGCGCCCGTCACCATTGGCGCGGGTGGCACGGTGGGCGGCGGCTCCACGGTCACCAAGAGCACCGAGCCCGGCGTGCTCACGGTATCGCGGGGCAGGCAGGTGAGCATCACCAGCTGGAAGCGCCCAGTCAAACTGCCCAAGTCCTGAGACTTCCGAGACACGTGGGCTCGAGGGCCCGCATCGCCGGCGGGTCCCGTACGGGGTACGCCGATTTGCCGAATCTCCTGACCCTGTCCATGCCATGACGGAACCTTTCGCACCCCATCCGCCCCCCGACCCCGCCGCCGACCTGCAGGGCCCTCCCCGCACGTTGCAGGATGCGCTGGAGCGCCTGGCCCAGCGCGAGCAGGAACTGCAGGCCCTGCGCGCCGCGCAGCAGGAATGGCTGCATGCGGTGTCGCACGACCTGCGCGCGCCGCTGCGCCATGTGCTGTCCTTCGGCCCCCTGGTCGATGAACTGCTGTCGCAGGCCGCACCTTCGCCGCAGGAGCTGCAGGAGGCGCGCGGCTTCCTGCAGACCATGGACCAGTCGGCGCGCCGCATGGGCGGCATGCTCGACGGCCTGCTGGCCCTGTCGCGCGCCGCGCGCACGCCCATGCAGTGGCAGCCCGTCGCCTTGCAGGAGCTGCTGGAGCAGGCGCGCACGGCAGTGCTGGCGCAGCCGCGCTGGGCTGCCTGCGGCGCGGCTGCGCGGCTGCAATGGAGCCTGCCGCAGCAAAGTCCCGCCGTGCGTGCCGACGCGGCCCTGCTGCGCCAGGTGCTGGAGGCGCTGCTGGACAACGCCGTCAAGTTCACCCGCCCCGTGGACCAGCCGCGCATTGCCATCGATGTGGAGCGCCATGCCGACGGCGGCATCACGCTCAGCGTGACGGACAACGGCGTGGGGTTCGACCCCTCGCGTGCGGGAGCGCTGTTCGGCATCTTCCAGCGCATGCACCGCGAATCCGAGTTCCCCGGCCTGGGCACGGGCCTGGCCCTGGTGCGCGGCGTGATGCGCCGCCACGGCGGCGAGGCCACCATCCGCGCCACGCCTGCGGGCGGCTGCTGCGTTTGCCTGAACTGGCCCGGCGGCGAAGTGCGGCGCGCCGATCGCGGGCTCTGAGACCGCCTGCCGCTGGCGCCTGCTCTCAGATCAGCGTGTCGTCCGGCTGGTGCGTGGGGCGGGAGTCCCTGGTGTCCGGGCCCGTGTGGGAGCCTGTATCGGGGTCTGCGTCCGAGGCTGTTCCGGCCTGGGCAGGCGCGCTGCCGGCCATCAGCGGCGCGGCGGGAATCACCTGGTCGCGCCCGGCATCCTTGGCGCTGTAGAGCGCGCTGTCGGCCGCATTGATCCAGTCCTTGACCGACAGAAAGCTCGGGTCCGCCGCCGCCACGCCAATGCTGGCGCTCACGCGCAGCTGGGGATGCTCGCGCACGCGCAGCTGGCTCAACTGGTTGCGTATGCGCAGCGCCACCGCATAGGCGTCGTCCAGCTGGGTGTGCATGCACAGCACGGCGAACTCGTCACCGCCATAGCGGCCCGCCGCGTCGTGCGAGCGCAGGCAGTGCCGGATGGTCAGGCCTATGGCCTGCAGCACCTCGTCGCCCACGGTGTGGCCAAAGCTGTCGTTGATGCGCTTGAAGTGGTCTATGTCCACGATCAGCAGGCAGGCCGAGGCCTGCGTCTGCCGGTAGTCGCGCAGCGCGGCGCGGGCCTTTTGCCACCAGTAGTCCCGGCTGTACAGCGTGGTCAGCGGGTCGATGCGGCTGAGCACCTGCAGCTTCACGTTCTGGCGCGCCAGCTTGCGCACCAGCTGGCGCGTGGACCAGCTGGAGAACACGCTGTGCAGCAGGAGCAGGGGCAGCATGCTCAGCTGCACGGCCAGGCTGGCCTCCCAGCCGGGCACGGGCCGCAGCAGCAGGGCCACCAGCGCGGCGGCCAGCAAGGTGGCCACCAGCGATTGCAGCCAGCCGTCGCGCGTGGCCGTGTGGTTGCGGTCGGCAATGCTGATGGCCAGCAGCGCAATGCTGGGCAATGCGCAGAAATGCATCACGGGAATCCAGCTGCCGATGATCAGCGCGTCTATCTGCAGATTGGCGTGTTCGGCGCGGTGGCTGTCACGGCTGTGGCGGGCGTGCAAAAAGGCGATGTGCGGCCAGACCAGGGCGCTTACCAGCACAAAGCCCCAGACCGCCGGGCTGGCGCCCATCTCCGTCATGGCCGTGCCCACGACGAGGCCGCCCAATGCCATGCTGGAGACGCGCAAGGGGTAGGTTCGGCGATGGATGCGCTGGCGCAAGGACATGGCGGTGCGAGCCGAGTGCGCGCCGATTGCCTAGCGCGTCAGAAAGTGTTGTTGCATCAATTTGTATCATTGTCCCCGTGCGTGCGCAACGCCTTAAAGTTTAACGTTGCCCAAAGTTGGCGTTCGGGACACATTGCAGGCCTCTTGTCCTACGCGACCCCGATGCAGCGTAGCTTCCTGATGAGCACAAATACTCACAAAATCAAGGCTCCTGGCCTCATTCGGCGGCTGTTCCGGGATTTGTGGACGGCAGCGGCATGGCGGTGGAAAACTTGGCGCGCTTGACGCTGAAAAAACTCTTGACATTGCGCACGTTGGCGTCGCCCGTGAATAGCGCGCGGCTCAACTCCAGGTAGGCCGGCATGTCGGGCGCGGCCACCACGAGGATGAAATCAGGCCCGGCCGACACGCGCCAGCACTGCTGCACGGCGTCCAGCGCCACGGCGCGGCGCTCGAAGCTGTCCAGCGAATCACTGTCCTGGCGGTCCAGCGAGACTTCCACGATGGCCTGCAGCCCGTGGCCCAGGGCGGCGGCCAGGCGTTGC
>NZ_JAELTK010000137.1:0-9895 GCF_016428765.1 Delftia sp. ASV31 | reverse complement strand
AGATGTGTATAAGAGACAGGAGCAAATGAGCGATGTTGTGAAGGCTGTAAATAAAAGAAATGGCTCAAATTTCTCGGTGGAAAAACTCCATTTAGACTTGGCTTTGATGGGGGCAGAGGTATCAACGGCTCCATATGGAACAAGCCATGCAAGAATGGCTGCTCGTTATGGCCAATGGTTTGTAAGAATGCTGAAGTGAAGTAAAATACGGATAGGTTATAAAATATAGTTCGCGAAGCGGTTATAGGTGAAGGTATTTAGTGTATCGCTTCGTGAACTCAGATAATTTTCAATTGGGCTCATTAAAATTAGCGTGCTTTGCATTACAGTTTATCTTTTATGTATCTAAGGTATCACTAAAATTGCATTTTTGAATGGGTATTGTGTAATTGAATTCTTAATTAGGGCGCGTTTTCCAGCGGAGTAGGAAACCTAGGAAAGCGCGGCGACTTGCACAGGTTGGCACTGGTACTTACAAGCGTCAGGTGATGAGGTAGATCAGCACAGAGCTGGTCGCCTCCATGCATCCTCGCCACTAGGGTGCAGCCGGGCTACTAGCCAATTCCGGTGCAAACAGCTGGCGAGACATACAGGTCTTTTGCTATGACCAAAACCTGCCCTAAGTAGGCTGAAATAGGGTGAAAAGGCATGATTTCGAAAACATCAGAAATGTGGCTATCGCTGCAAGTTATTGATCGAAAAGGTGTTTTCTCTCATTTCTATTTCGGTGGATCGGACTTTAAATCCGTTGGTCGCAGCCCCTTGAGCATGTGGTACTCCCAGATTGGTCGATGTGCCTTTCTGCTCAAAGGATTCTGGGCTTGGTAGGTCTGCCCCCATCGGTCAGTACATGCAGACAGCCGGATCTATGCAAAATTAGAAGCGCAACTGAGCGAGCGATGCAGCATAGTTGCTACAGAGGAGGCCGGGTATGCCTCTAAGTTATTGTCAGATAATGATTCTCTTCAAGAATCAATCCAGTCCATCATGGGCGCAACGGACATGCGCCACATTCTGGCAGGTGCTTGATTTTCTACGTTTGTCATTGATCTGATTGGGTTTTTTGCTCTGGCGTCGTTGCCTGGTTCTTCGCCATTCAACCCCGTTTTCCTGTTTGTTCAACTCTGAGCACTCAATGGGAGTGATCACCGCGCACAAGCGGGCAGGCGGCTTGCTGGCTGACACCGTACAGGTCCTGCCAATGGGAGCTGTACGTTCATCCACGGCAAGAGTCCGGCCTTCATCGGAAGGTCTTAGTGGACGAGTGGCTGTGTAGGCGCGTGTATGAAATTGAGCAGGAGCGCGCATCGGGCAGATGCAGCACAACAGAGTTTCAGTGGGGGAGCTACTGCGGGATCATGTCAGCGCAGCTGAAAACGTGACTGAGTGGAGCCGTAGCAAAAAGGCCGACATCGCACGCCTGCAGGCCTCTGGCCTGGCTGACCTCCAGGCCTCCAAGCTCACGGTCCAGTTCGGAAGGGTCAATCTCCAAAGAAAAAGCCCCTGGCGCGCACGCACCCCGGGGGCTTGAGGCGCCGCCTAGACTTGGCGCGCACCTCCTTGCTTGGTGTATCGGCTGCACGCCGCCTAACTTTTGGCCTTTTCGATCAGGAATTGCCTGCCGTTCTTGCCGTTGATCCAGTTCGGCGGCTTGCTGCGGCCGATCCGGGTAGCACCTGTCTCGGGGGGGGGGCGCGGAATCTGGGCATGGCCACGAAGCTCTTCGCCTTGGTGCCGCTGTCAGGGAACATGTTCTGCTCGGTCAACTGGCATTCATGAACCTGGGCGCGAACCTCTTCCACCGCACCGGCTTTTTCTGTTTTCATCATTTCCGCGATGCGTGCATCCGGCTCGGCCTTCGGCTGCAGTGGGTTCAGCGCCGCATCCATCGTCCCTGTGCACGGGGACGTGCCTTGCCGACGCTGGCGCGGCACTGACCATCGCCGACAAGACTGCCTTGAATCCAAGCGAGTGGCATCACTGACGCAAAAATCATCTATTGCGCGAGGTTGGTGGTGGTAGCTACATGTAAGTGGATGAAAGGATTCGAATGAATTTGATCTTCAATTGCGTGATGCTAGTAAAGAATTACTATCTTCACCAATGCCTTTCGATGTCATATTCTTGAGACTCATCGATCGACGCATCGAATAATGAAATTGGAGGCATGCCAAATGAATGCTGAAGATAAACAAGAATCATTTGCACAGCAATCGCGGTTGCAGGCATTGTTGATTGACCCGGAGGTGGAGGACTTTGCAGGGTTAAACCTGTTGCTTGGTCAGGCTGGATATGATCTGCGGATGGCAGCAAGCCCGCCAGAAGCATTGGCGGAGTTTTCTGGTGGACGAATTGACTTGTTGATATGCAATACGCATGTACTTGACAAGGATGGCGGACAGTGGTTGGAGAGCATTGTTGGACAGTTCCCTGACCTGTTTGTGATTTTTCTTTCGGAATACGGCAGAACTGTGATTCCGAAAGGCGTTGGTCGTTTGATGGGTTTGTACCGTCACATAGTAAAACCTTGGAGTAGTGAGCAATTTTTGGATGCTATTGATCAATTAAACGATCAGAAAATCACACGCCATGAGAATATTCGTCTGGATCAAAAAAATAGAGCGCTGACAAAGGAGCTGGCAGAATTAAATGCAACTGTTGAGCTTGCTGCCCATGTGCACGACGACGAATTGTTGGAGGCGCATAGGAAGCTTAAAAAGAATTTCGTCGCAGCTATCCGGATGTTTTCCAATCTTCTTGAGTGGCGGGGTGGGCTGCTTGCAGGGCATTCTAGACGCGTTGCGGACCTGACCCGTCGAACCGCAAATATCATGCAGCTAAGCGAAGAAGATCAGCAGAATTCTTTTGTTGCTGCGCTCATTCATGATATTGCCCATATTACTCTTGCCGATGGGATGTTGAACAAGCCCGTCCCAAGCTTGAGTCATGAAGAGCTGGAAAAATATAGGAATCACAGCAGCTTGGGAGAACAGTTGCTTCTGCCGATAGACGATGCGCACCCGGTCGCTACTCTCGTCAGGTCCCACCATGAGCGATTCGACGGGGCAGGTTTCCCTGATGGCCTGAAAGGGAAGGATATTCCAATAGGAGCTCGGATAATAGCGGTTGCTGATTTTTACGATGACCTGATGATAGGACATTTAAGCAGCAAGCCACTAAATTGTGCAGAGGCAAGAACCCTCGTTTCGCATGGTAGAGGAACACAATTTGATCCAGAGATTGTCGATGCTTTCTTGCAGATTTTGATACAGGCAACCCCCGTTGCCGACCCAGCCCCACTTTATGTTCCCTGTTCGGAGCTCCGGCCAGGAATGATTTTGGCTCAAGACTTCGTATCGAGGGAAGGGTTGGTATTGCTTACGGCAGGTCGAGTTTTGACGACGGACTTGATACGCAGAATGCAATTGCGTGTTGATCTTGGCCGGAAACTGCCGATTCGTGCCATGGCCTCGGCTGTTTGATGATTTTCGAGATTTTGTAATTGTTTTGGTATGGGTTTGATCAAGTTGTTAATGGTTTTCGTTCTCTGGTCGTCTTAAAGAATTTCAGCAGAATTTCACCGTTGGATGTAATCGCTTGTTTTTTTGATATGTCAGCTATATGTGAAGGTGGTACTTCTGTGGAATATAGCTTGCTGTTGCTTATTCTGTATAAAATTCTCTTGTCTCCGACTATGAATTCATCTCCTTCAATCAGTCCTATATACCGGCCATTTTTGGTATAGGCTTTCCACCATCCGCCTTCTATCATTTTATGCCTCGCGATATTATGGTTTATTGTTGACGCCCAACACGTCAATGCTCAAGGATGAAATACTAATCTGAGAGTCGTTCGATTTTGCAATCGATGCAAAATTTGACAAAGTAATTGATGTTGATAATCCATTATCAGATTCTCATCGAACGAGAGTGACATTCACATACGTGGGCGGTTTGGTGGGTAACTATTGATCAAAGTATTCACAAGCCCTGCGTGCTCCGCATCGGGAGCCATTTTTTCTTCACACGCTGCATGCGTTCAAAAAAGAGGACCCTGGTTCCCCGGGGTCAAGCCATGGCTGCTGGCGGCAGGAGTCCTGCGTGATTTACCCGCCCACGCCCTTGCCCAGCGACAGTATTTCGCTCGCATGCAAGATGGCCTGGGCAATCTCCTCCACCGAGCTTCGCCGGCTCATGGCCTGGGCGCGGATCATGTCGTAGGCCTGGTCTTCGTTGATCTGGTGGGTCTGCATGAGGATGGCCTTGGCTTCGGCCACGCGGCGCTGGCCCAGCAGCTTGGCCTGGAGCTTGGCGATGCGCTGCTGCTGCTGGCGTGATTCCTTGTGGTTTCTGCGCGCCAGCACCAATGTGGACAGCAGGCCGAAGGAGCGGATGGGCGAGGGCAGGATGGCTTGCACCTGCAGTTCCAGCACGGCGGAGACGATGGTGGGGTTCTCGTAGTTGACCACGGCGATGGCGGTGGGCGGGCTCTCTCCCTCGCCCTGGGTCCAGGCGTAGTTCAACTGCAGGTGATCGGGGCGCACTGCCAGGAAGACCACGTCCGTGCCCTCGGGCAGGCTGGGCTGGGGTGGCCAGATGGCCTGGACCTGGCAGCCTATGCGCTGCAGTTGCTGGGCCAGCAGTCGGCCGTCCGCGTCGTCGGGGTGGACGACGGCAATGCGCAGCTGGCGCAGTTCCTTCAGTTGGGGCGAGGTGGCACGCAGCAGCGGTTTTCTTTCCAGCAGCGGCCGGCCTGTGGCAGCGCTGCCGGTGTCCTTGTTCGGGGCGGCATCCACGCTCAGGTCTCCAGGGCGCCGAGGCTGGCGGTCCAGTCGCCCAGGGAGTGGGTGACCAGGTAGGGGTCGGGCGAGACGGCCCGGGTGGCCTGGCGCACGATGGTGAAGCCGCCCTGTGCATTGGCGCGGCCCACGCGCGGGTGCAGCCAGGTGTGGTGGTTGTCGGGGTCCAGCCGGATGCGGCCCTGGGGCGCGTCGAATTCGCTGCCCAGCAGATGGGGCAGCAGCTCACCTATGCGGTCACTGCCGGCCTGGCGGAAGGCGTTGGCAAACAGGTGCATCTGAAAGTAGGCGGCCTCCCAGCACAGGTTGGGCCGGCAGTCGTCGCCCAGGCGCTGGCGCAGCCGGGCCAGGCAGCGCGCGTTGGCGGGCGAATCGATGGACTGGAAGTAGGGCGCGGCCGTGAAGTGGCCGGCCGCCACATCGGCGCCCATCTGGGCGATCTCGGCCTCGGAGGTGGTGAGGCTGGCAATCGGCATGGTCTGCGGATTGAAGCCTGCGTCGGCATAGGCACGGTAGAGGCTGGCCGTGGAGTCGCCGACCACGGTGGAGAAGATGAAGTCCGGCTGCCTGGCTCGGATGTCCTGCATGATGGCCGCGTAGTCGCGCTCGGTGGCGTCCAGCGGCAGGTAGTGTTCGCCGAGCTTGTCGCTGCCCGGGTGCTGCATGACCAGCTCGCCCATGATGCGGTTGGACTCGTAGGGGTAGATATAGTCCGAGCCGATGAGGTAGACCCGCGCGCCGAAGCTGCTGGTCATGTAGTCGGCCAGTTGCACGCTGTTCTGATTGGGCGCGGCGCCCGTGTAGATGACATTGCCAGAGAACTCGAAGCCTTCGTAGAGCGTGGGATAGAACAGCAGCTTGTTCCATTTCTCGACGATGGGGATGACGGCCTTGCGGCTGCTGGACATGTAGCAGCCGAAGATGACGTTGATGCCGTCGCGCACGATGAGCTGCTCGGCCAGGGCCGCATAGCGGGCCGGCGTGGAAGCCGGGTCGTAGCGCACGGCGACCAGTTCACGCCCCAGCAGGCCGCCCGCCTCGTTGATTTCGTCGATGGCCAGCTGCGCGCCTTGCAGCTGGGACTGGCCGATGGTCGATGTGGTGCCGGTGGCCGAGTAAAGAATGCCGACTCTGACGGGGTCGTTCATGGGTTCCTTCTGTGCCAGGTGCTGGCGTGCGTTCTTTGCAGGCTTCAGGTTAATCGAGATTTCCGTGGCGCTTGCCGTGGTCAGCGGCCGGCTGCGAGCCTTGCGCCCATCTGGGACAGCCGCCTTGGCAGATGCCGCGCGTCGTCGGCAATGCCGTAGTTGCGCCCGCCAAAGATATGGCGCACATAGCCGTCTGCCTGGCTGTCCACGGCCAGGCAACTGATGCGTATGCCTGCGGCGCGGGCCTGCTGCACGGCGTGGCGCGCGTCTTCGATCAGGTAGCGATCGTCATGCACGTCGATGTCGGCGGGTGCTCCGTCGGTGATCACCAGCAGATGGCGCTGGCCAGCAGGCTCGGCAGCCAGCAGGCTGCTGGCGTGGCGCAGGGCTGCGCCCAGGCGGGTGGAATGGCGGCCCTGCAGCGATTGCAACCGGGCGGATGCCTCATCGGCAAAGGGCTGGCCGAAGTCCAGCAGGCGCAGGTAGCGGACTTCGGCGCGCGTGTTGGACGAGAAGGCGTGGACGGCCAGGCGGTCCACGCCGGTCCTGTGGCCTGCGCGCGATTCGGCCAGCATGAGGGCCGCCTGTTTCTCCAGCTCCAGCAGGCTGGCGCCGTGGGGGCCGGGCGTGTTGACCGATTCGGAAGCGTCCATCAGCACCAGCAGGCTGGTGGGGCGCGGGCCTTTGCCGGCGCGGATGAAAAGGCGGGGCTCAGGGCGCAGGTTCAGGCGGCGGTCCACCTGGACCTCGATGGCGGCATTGAAGTCCAGGTCGTCGCCTTCCCACTGGCGGCGCAGGCGCTGGCGCCGGTCCAGCTGGCGTGCGGGCGGCAGCGGCAGGGGCGGCAGTGTCTGTCTGCCGGCCTGGGAGCCTTTCCCGGCCAAAGCCTCGGCCTGCCATGCGGGCAGGGTGTCGATGACGGTGCACCAGCCCGTCTTCAGGCGCTCCGACCTGCGGTCCCATTCGGGATAGCTGTGGCGCGACAGCTCCAGGCCTAGGTCCAGCGACTGGCCTTCCTGTGCATCGGACTGCTGTCCGGCGCCGGCCGATGGAGGAGGGGCCGCGCGCGCAGCGGACTGCTGCAGCGCGAGTGTGTCTTCCTCGCCCTGAGGCGACTCCGGATGCTGCCAGAGATAGCTGTTGTCATCACGGTAGGTGCTGGGCACGGCATGGTGCTGGGGGTCCATGCGCACGCGCATCTGGCCCAGGTCGTTGGCCAGGATGGACGCAATGGCCCGGAATGCGGCGTAGTCCTCCAGCCCGTGGCGCGTGGCGGTGTTCTCGAACAGGTCACGGGCCTTGTGGATCCAGTGGTTGCCGTCCATGCGCTCTGGCCACAGCAGCATGCGGTCCAGCCGGGCCATGAAGGCGGCAAAGCCCAGGTCGGATGGATCGGGCTCGGGCGCGATGCAGGCCTCGAACCAGCGGCGCACGCCGGGGTGCTGCAGGCACAGCAGCCGCTCCACGCGCGCATCTTCCAGTGCGCCCACCACGGCCTGGCCCATGGGCTTGAGGGTGCTGCTGTCCTGGCGGGCGGGCGAAAAGCGCAGATGGGCTGAGGCATGGGCCATCGTTGCTGCGTGCAGGTGTGCCTGAGTGGACAAGTTGGCGGGAACCAGCAGCCGGGCAGGCTGGCCGATCAGCACGGCGCGCGGCGGCAGGGCGTGGGCCTGGCCCGGCGCCGGGGCACTGGCCGGCGTCCTGGCCAGCGCCTGCACGGCGACAGGCTGGCGCGCCAGGCCGCTGGCCAGCAGGCCCAGCGTGTGCAGCAGGCGGGACTCTTCGGGCAAGGCAACGGAGACGATGGCCATGGCGCGCGGCCCTCAGGCGCCGAACTCGGCCTCGACCAGCTGGCGCAGCGCGGCGGCAGTGTCGGGGTCGTCGGTCAGGGCGCTGGTGATGGTCATGTCGCAGCTGTCATGCACCGGCATGCCGTCGCGCATCAGCAGGCCTGCATAGATCAGCATGCGGGTGGAGGCGCCTTCGTCCAGGCCCCGGTGGCGCAGTTCGCGCGTGCTGCGCGCCAGGCTGACCAGGCTGCGAGCGGTGGCCGGGGCAATGCCGGTCTCGTGGGCCACGATGTCCGCCTCGATCTCGGGCGCCGGGTAGTCGAAGTCCAGCGCCGCGAAGCGCTGGCGCGTCGATGGCTTCATGTCCTTGGCGCTGCTCTGGTAGCCGGGGTTGTAGGAGACCACCAGCTGGAAGTCGGGGTGCGCGTGGACTACCTCGCCCTTCTTGTCCAGCGGCAGGGCGCGGCGCGCGTCGGTCAGCGGGTGGATGACGACCGTGGTGTCCTGGCGGGCCTCCACCACTTCGTCCAGGTAGCAGATGCCGCCATGGCGCACGGCCAGGGTCAGCGGCCCGTCGTGCCAGGCCGTGCCGTCGGCATCCAGCAGGTAGCGGCCCACCAGGTCGGAGGCCGTCATGTCCTCGTTGCAGGCCAGCGTGACCAGGGGGCGCTTGAGCGCCCAGGCCATGTACTCCACAAAGCGCGTCTTGCCGCAGCCCGTGGGGCCCTTGAGGATGAGCGGCATGCGGTGCTGGTAGGCCTGGCGGTAGAGCTGGACCTCGCGGCCCGAGGGGCGGTAGAAGGGCTCTTCCTCGATGCGGTAGGCCGCCAGCGGGTCGGCGGCCTGACTGGCGGGAGCGGGCACCAGGCCTGTGGTTGTTGTCGTGCTCATCTTCACTCTTCACCTTTCCGTGTTCATGGGCGAGCCTGCCCCCGGGCCTGCAGGCCCGGAGGCAGGACGCTGTCAGCGGTGCTTGGGCGCCTCGTGCGGAATGCCTTCGATGGGGCATTCGGGCGTGCCTACGGTGGTGCGTGTGAAGGACTCCACCATCTCGCGCGTGCCCTCGGGATCGTTGACCCACTGGCTGTAGAAGTTGTACGGGCAGGCGGCCACGCCCTTGTCCCCGTCGCCGGAGTTGATGGTGCCGGTGTAGCCCCGGTGCACCAGCTTGAACAGATGGTTCTGCGACTGGCCGTTCTTGCGCGCATCGCGGATCAGGTGCTTGGACAACTCGGCGTACTGGATGCCCATTTCCTCCTCGCCGGTCTCGCCCAGGGTGCGGCCGTCGAAGCCGATGATGGCCGAGTGCCCGAAGTACGAGTACACGCCGTCGAAGCCCGCCGCATTGGCCACGGCCACGTAGCAGTTGTTCATGAAGGCCATGGCCTTGGAGACCATGATCTGCTGCTCCTTGGCCGGGTACATGTAGCCCTGGCAGCGCACGACGAGCTCGGCGCCACGCATGGCGCAGTCGCGCCAGATCTCGGGGTAGTTGCCGTCGTCGCAGATGATGAGGCTGATCTTCAGGCCCTTGGGGCCTTCGCTCACATAGGTGCAGTCGCCCGGGTACCAGCCCTCGATGGGCACCCAGGGCATGATCTTGCGGTACTTCTGCACGATCTCGCCCTGGTTGTTCATGAGGATCAGGGTGTTGTAGGGCGCCTTGTTGGGATGCTCCTCATGGCGCTCGCCCGTCAGCGAGAACACGCCCCAGACGTTGGCCCTGCGGCAGGCGTCGGCGAAGATCTCGGTCTCTTCGCCCGGGATGGCGCTGGCCGTGTCGTACATCTCCTTGGCGTCGTACATGATGCCGTGCGTGGAGTACTCGGGAAAGATCACCAGGTCCATGCCCGGCAGGCCGCGCTTCATGCCTACCAGCATGTCCGCGATCTTGCGGCAGTTGTCCAGCACCTCGGCCTTGGTGTGCAGGCGCGGCATCTTGTAGTTGACCACCGCCACGCCGACGCAATCGTTGCTGCTGGAAATATCTCCGTGTCTCATGCTGCTGCTCCTGAAGGGGTTGAGGGCTGTCTCTTATACACATCTAAAAAAGGGGGGGGGGGGGGGGGGGGGGGGGGGGGGGGGGGGGGGGGGGGGGGGGGGGGGGGGGGGGGGGGGGGGGGGGGGGGGGGGGGGGGGGGGGGGGGGGGGGGGGGGGG
>NZ_JAELTK010000136.1:0-10070 GCF_016428765.1 Delftia sp. ASV31 | reverse complement strand
GATGCTGGTGCGTGCCAGCGGCCGCAGGAAGGGCAGCAGGTACTGGCGCGAGCCGCTGCTGCAGTCACGCAGCCAGGCGGCCTTGACGTCGTCGGGCAGCGGCGTGCTCTGGTCCAGGTACAGCGCGCGCCAGGGGCTGGGGTCGCGCTCGTCGTGGGGCGGTTCGATGAAGTCTGGTGGTTGCATCAGTGCTCCTCGGGCAGGACATGCTCGAACTGCATCAGGTACAGCGCCGCCGTGTGGCGCGCGGTGCGCACGATGGCCTGCGCCGCCGTGCCCCCTCTGCCGTCTGTGTCGTCCAGCGCCATCACCATCTGCACGGCCATGAGCCAGCGCTCCAGGTGGTGTTCGTCGTTGGCGCCGTGGTATTCCAGGAAGCGGAAGGCATCGGGCGGCAGCGGCAGGCTGGCGCGCAGCAGCGGCAGCAGGCTGGGCACGATGCGCTGGCCCGTGCCTTCGATGATGTAGATGGCGCCCAGCAGGCCGACCGGATTGGGCGTGGCGGCCAGGCCGTGCAGATAGGCGTTGAGCGCCTCGCCGCCGGGGTTGCGGCGCAGGCGGGTGAGGTCGGTCTCGGTGCCGCCGGCCTTGAGGTAGTCCTCGTGCAGGATGCGGAAGTCGTTCTGCTCCTCGCCCGCATGCACGTCGATCAGCGCGGCCAGCGCCGCGTGCTCGCCGGTCAGCGAGGCCGCGCCCTCGCGCATCCACAGGCTGCCCTCGCGCACCTGGGGAACCCAGTGGCTCATCCAGCGCACGTAGTCCGCCGTCTGCAGCCTGCCTGTGCGTATGCGCTGCAGCAGCGGCGTGCGCCACACGCGCGAGCGGTAGTCCTGCCAGAGGCTGGCCAGCTCGGTCAGCAGCGGCGCCAGCGTGGCCGGGGCCTGGTTCGGGTCGTGGGGCGGGGCGATGGTGGAGACATCGGGCAGCAGGTCCGGGGCAGCGGGAGCTTCGGCGGTGGCACTGCGTGCTGCGGCGGTGGTCGGGGTGGCGGTGGGAGCCTGGGCCGCATCCTCCACTTCCAGCAGCATGTAGCCGGCCGTGAAGCGGCCCGATTCGGGAATGAAGCACAGCACGGTGTCGCCGTGCTTCAGGCGTGCCGATTGCGTGCGCAGGAACTCGGACAGCATCACGAAGATGGAGGCCGCGCCCGTGTTGCCACGCCAGGCCAGATTGCTCCACCAGCGCTCGCGCGGGATGCCGAGCTGGGCCTTGCCCAGCAGCTCATCGACCACGGGGATGAAGCGCTCGGACGAGTAGTGGCACAGGAAATGGTCGATGCCGCGCTCGGGCACCCAGCCCGTGTGCGCCAGGTGGGCGTATTCGTGGATGCAGACATCGAACAGATGCGGCAGCAGGCGGATGTCCTGGCGCAGCGACAGCGCGCCTGCGGCCTCGGCATCGCCCCAGGCGGCAAAGTCCAGGTGGCTGGTGGCGCGGTCGGGCGTCAGGCCCAACTGCATGCAGACCGGGTAGTCGCCCGCAAAGCTGCGCAGGTGCGTCCAGCGCAGCTTCAGCCGCAGGCCGGGCGCCTGGGGCAGGGCCTGAGGGCCGCCCAGCAGCACGGCGCCTGCGCCATCGGACAGCATCCAGCGCAGGAAGTGGGCATCGAAATCCGTGTTGTATCCCTGGGCCGCGAAGCGCGAGCGCTTGAACAGGCGCGAGGGCATTTCGCTGGCCACGGCCAGGGCCAGCGAGTCGGGCGCGCGGTCCACGGCCTGGGCCGCCGCCTGCAGCGCGCCCACGCTGGCGGCGCAGACGCCGTGCACGGACAGGGTCTCCATGGGCGGCGCGGCCATCTCTCCCTGGATCATGTTGGCAAAGCCGGGCATGAGCGCATCGCCGCCCGACGAGCCGCTGGCCAGGAAGCCGACATCGCCCAGCGCACGCCCGGCCTGTGCCAGGCAGTCATGGATGGCCTGGGCGGCCATGGCCGTGTTGCTGTGGACGGTGCGGCCTTCGGCGTCTATGGCGTAGTGGCGCTGGACAATGCCGTTCTCGGCCAGGATGCGGCGCTTGAGGCGCTCGGACAGGCGATTGAGCGGCGCCACGTAGGCATCCATGCCTGCGTTGTCCACGGGTTCACCGGGCAGGAACATGCCTGCGGCATGCAGATAGACGTTGGAATAGGCGACGGGCATGGGTTCAGGGTCGTATCAGTCGTATGTTCCGGGAGGCATTTGCGCACGCGTGCGCGCCGGCGGCCAGACCGTGCCGAGCACGAAGACGCGGGCCATGTAGGGTAGCAGTCCGCCTTCGTTGAGCGCAGGGGCCACGCGCTGGCGGTAGTGTTCGCTGTGCAGGCGCGTGAGCTCGGACCAGTGGGCCTGGGGCCGCTCGTGGTGGGCCGTGTGCAGGCCGATGTTGAACAGCAGCGGATTGACCCAGCCCTCGAAATTGCGCGCGTAGTTCAGTGGCGTGGCGCTGTCCATCCGCTGGCCGCGCGTCAGCGGCCGGCCATCGGCATGGGCGTGCTGCAGGTAGTTGGTGGCCAGCAGCCAGTGCAGGCCATGCAGCTGGGGAACGATCACCAGCAGCAAGGCCTTTTGCCAATCCAGCGACAGCAGCAGTGCCCAGCTGCCCAGCCACAGCAGGTACTGGCCCATGCAGTAGCGAAAGGCGCCGGGCCAATGCCGCCGCAGCTGGCCCAGCCAGCGCAGGAACAGCGGGTACAGCACCCAGCCGGCCTGCAGCGGGTGCAGCAGGTAGCCCAGCAGATGGTTGTGGTCGCCGCCGAAGCGGTAGGTGCGTGCCATGTCGCGCGGGCCGTGGCGGAAGCGGTGGTGGTTGGCCACATGGGCGGGCCAGAACACAAAGGTCGGGTGGCCCTGCAGCAGGGTCAGCCAGTAGTCGGTGATGCGGTTGGCCCAGCGCCCGCGCCACATGCGCAAATGCGTGTGGTTGTGGTGGATGACGCCCACGCCCAGCGTGAGGAACAGCTCGATCCCGTAGAGCCACAGGTTCCAGCCATGCTGCCACTGCCACCACACGATCAGCGGCAGCGCCACCAGATAGGCCAGCGACTGCAGGTCGCGCCAGTGGCGCAGCCGGGGCAGCCGTGGCTGGACGTGGTGAGCAGGCGGTCGGCTCATTCCGTCCTGGGCCGGGCCGTGGCGGGCAGTGCCACGCGCGTGCGCATCAGCCGGTCCATGAAGGCCAGCGCAAAGCCGTAGTTGCCGTTGGGCCGGGCATGGTGCAGATGGTGGCGCCGGCTGGCGGCCAGCGCATGCGTGTCGGACACCCCGGGAAAGAAGTCGTAGTTGGAGTGGCCTATGACGTTCAGCAGCAGGCTGAGCACCGGCACCGAGGCCAGCGACCAGAAACTGAAGTCGTGCACCACCATGGGCAGCAGGATGACGTTGCCCAGCATCAGCGCCTCGATGGGATGGAAGCTGTAGGTGGACCACGGCGTGGTGACGATGGAGCGGTGGTGGTCGCCATGAAAGCGCCCCAGCAGCCGCGTGTGCAGCAGGCGGTGGTTGATCCAGAAGTGCACATCGTTCCAGATCAGCAGCACCACGATATCGATGGCAATGCGCCAGGGGCCTGCATCGGGCTCCAGCCGCGCCCACCCCAATTGCAGAAGGCCCCAGGGCACGATCATGCCGATGCCGAAGATCAGCACCGAATGCAGCGACTGGCGCCATTCGCGGCGCAACTGGTCGGGCTTGAGCGGGCGCGTGTCCAGCACGCGGCCCACGCCGCGCCGCTGCAGCCAGCGCGTGAGCGCCGTCATGCCCCAGCCGCCGGCCGTGTACAGCACGCCGAAGAAGAGCAGGCCCCAGGCCATGACCTGCCAGGCGTTGAGTTCGGTGAAGGCTTGGGCAGCGGTCATGGCGGTGTGATCGAGCACGTCATTGCGCGTGGATTCCCTGTTCGCGGATGATGCGGCCCAGTGCCGTCACGTCCTGGCGTATGCGCAGGGCCAGGCCCACGGGCGAGCTGCCGACAGCCTGCCAGCCCTGGGCGGCCAGGCGTGCACGCATCTCGGGCGTGCGCACGATCTCGCTGACCGCTTCGGCCAGCTTCTGCACATGGGCGGCGGGCATGGCCTTGGGCGCGGCCACGGCGTTCCAGATCTCCAGATCGAAATCCCCCACGCCCAGCTCCTTGAGGCTGGGCAGTCCCGGCGCCAGCGGGCTGCGCGCGGCCGAGGTCACGGCCACGCCGCGCAGCTTGCCGGCCTGCACCTGGGCCATGGCCAGTGCGGGCGGCAGCATGGACAGCTGCAGGTCGCCCCCCTGGATGGCGTTGAACACCTGCGGATAGCCGGGGTAGGGAATGTGTTCGGGCCTGAGCGCGGAGCGGCTCTTGAGCAGCTCCATGCCCAGGTGGCCCACCGTGCCCACGCCAGGGGAGCCGTAGCTCCAGCGGCTGCCGGCCTGGGCCGCGGCCTCCAGGAAGGCCCGGCCCTCGGGTGCGCCGGCCGGAGCCACCAGCACCAGGGGCGCCACGCCGATCAGGCTGACGGGCTGCAGATCCTTCACAGGGTCGTAGCGCACGGCGGGGTTGAGCAGGCGGGCAATCGTCAGGTTGCCGTTGATCATCACGCTGAAGGTATGGCCGTCGCGCGCACGGGCCACCTGCTCGCCTGCGATGTTGCCGCCGGCGCCCACCTTGTTCTCGACGATGACGGGCTGGCCCAGGCGCTTTTCCAGCGGCTCGGCCAGTGCGCGCGCCGTGAGGTCCGGGGAAGATCCTGCGGGAAAGCCGACGATCAGGTGCAGCGGCTTGCTGGGCCAGTTGTCGCCCGCCACGGCAGCGCAAGGCAGCAGGGCCGAGGCCAGGGCGGTGGCCAAGGCATTGGCGAAGAGGCGGCGTAGTGGCGAGATGGCGCTGGCGGGCATGGGGTACGTGGGGGCCGCAAAGGCTGCGGGCAATAAAAAACCCGGAGATTATCCGGGTTTGTCGTGAAGCGGCCTGTCAGCCCAGGCCGTCAGGCCATCAGGCGAACTCTGCCAGGGCCTTCTTCATCTTCTTCATGGCAGCCACCTCGATCTGGCGGATGCGCTCGGCGCTGACACCGTAGACGGCGGCCAGCTCATGCAGCGTCATGCCGCCCGAGCCGTCGTCGTTGACCTTGAGCCAGCGCTCCTCGACGATGCGGCGGCTGCGGTCATCCAGCGAATCCAGCGCCATGGCAATGCCGTCGGTGGCCAGGTGGTCGCGCTGGCGCGACTCGATCATGGCCGTGGGTTCGTGTGCGCCATCGGCCAGGTAGGCGATGGGGCCGAAGGCCTGCTCGCCATCGTCGCTGGGCGAGGGGTCCAGCAGCACGTCGCCACCGGCCAGGCGCGTTTCCATCTCCATGACTTCTTCGCGCTTGACGTTGAGCTTCTCTGCCACGGCGTCGATCTCGCCCGAGGTCAGCGTGTCACGCAGCATGGCGCCGTCCTCGGCCATGGCGGCATCGGACTTCAGGCCCTGCTTCATGGAACGCAGGTTGAAGAACAGCTTGCGCTGGGCCTTGGTCGTGGCGACCTTGACCATGCGCCAGTTCTTGAGGATGTACTCGTGGATCTCGGCCTTGATCCAGTGCATGGCGTAGCTCACCAGGCGCACGTTCTGATCGGGGTCGAAGCGCTTGACGGCCTTCATCAGGCCCACGTTGCCTTCCTGGATCAGGTCGCCGTGCGGCAGGCCGTAGCCCAGGTACTGGCGCGAGATGGACACCACCAGGCGCAGGTGGGACATCACCAGACGCCCTGCGGCGTCCAGATCGCTGTGTTCTTTGAGCTTGCGGGCGTAGTCCTGCTCTTCCTCAAGGGTGAGCATGGGCAGGCGGTTGACCGCGGAAATGTAGGCATCCAAATTGCCCAGAGGCGGCACCAGGGCCCAGGGGTTAGCGGGTGCCAAGGTGGTCGCAATGGAGCCGGAGGCGTTTGTCATTGCAGAGTTCCTTTCTTCCATTCCTTCATATTAGCACTCGTTATGACCGAGTGCTAAAGCCAAAGTTCCGTGGGTTTTTCAGACGGTTGCACTCATTTTTGGAGTGCCAAAAGTCGTTTGTGCCTAGTCTGAGCGATTTTTGGAAACCCTGCTTGGCGCTGCTTCCTGACTGGTTGTGAGGTTTTATCGAATCCTGGTGCGGTCCGTCGATTTTCTGCCCGGGGCCGCAAGCATGCCGTGCCTGCTGCAGTCCGCACTGGGGCGCAAGGCGCAGGCCTTGTTCACGCGACCGTCGCCGAGCATCACTGCGGCTCGATGTTGGCCGTTTGCGCAATCCGCTTCCACCGCTGGATTTCCTCTTGCTGATAGCGCGTCAGCTCGGACGGCGGCGACGCGAGAAGCGTCGAGGACTGCCGCTCGTAGTACGCCTTGATGTCCGGTGCCGTGCTGGCCTGCTGGAACAGCGCGAGCAGCCTGTTCACGACAGGCGCCGGCGTTTTCGCGGAGACGGCGGCAGCCACCCAGTTGTAGGCCAGGAAGTCCGCAATGCCCGCTTCGGGAGCGCTGGGGACGTTCGGGAGCATGGCGCTGCGCTGCGGCGCCGTGTAGGCCAGCGCGCGAACCCGCCCCCCGGTGATCAGCTCGATGGCGCCGCTGGCATCCACCACCGCAAAATCCACCTCGCCCGACACCGTGGCCTGTATGGCGGCACCGGCGCCCTTGAAGGGAATCTCGGTGGTCGTCATGCCTGCGATTTCATTGAGCCACTCGGTGTAGAGCCGGTAGGAGGTCGAGCCCGAACCGTAGTTCAGGCGGCCCGGACGTTTGCGGGCATCATCGATCAGCTCCCTGAGCGACTGGTATTTCGAATGGGCCGGCACGATGACGACGCAGGCGCCGCGCGACAGAAGGCTGATGGGGGCAAAGTCCTTCAGCGGGTCGTAGGGCAGTTTCCTGAACAGTGCCACGTTGGCCGACAGCGTGGAGTTGCTGCCCACGAACACCGTGTAGCCATCGGCCGGTGCGTTCAATACCGTCTGCACCGCGATGAAGCCGTTGGCGCCGGGCTTGTTCTCGACGAACACGCCCTGGCCGGTGATCTCGCCGATTTTCTTGGCGAACAGGCGGGCCGTCGAGTCGGTGCCGCTGCCCGGCGGGAACGGAACGATGATGCGCACGGGCCGGCCTGGAAATGCGGATCCGCTCTCGGATGCCAGCGCCCGCGGGGTCCAGGCACAGCCCGCAGGCAGCGCGCAAAGCCCGGCCAGGATGCGGCGGCGGGTGATTGAAGAAGTTTGCATGATGTCTCCTGATGTGGTTTTGTGGTTTTCCGTCTTGATGCGCTGGCCCGCCAGGTCAGCGCCTGAGGCCCAGCAGATCCCGGGCGATCACCCAGCGATGCACCTCGCTGGGGCCTTCGTAGATCCGCATGAGCCTGGCTTCGCTGGCCATCTGCTGCAGGGCAAGCTCCTTGGTCATGCCCATCGCGCCCAAGGTCTGCATGGCCCGGTCGATGACATCCCAGGCCATCTCGGTCGCGAACACCTTGATCATGGAAACCTGGGTTCGGGCCTCCTCGCCCATGTCGATCCGGGCCGCGGCCTCATAGGTCATGAGACGGCAGGCATGAAGGCGGGTGGCGGCATCTGCCACCCACCACTGGATGGCCTGGCGCTCCGCCAGCGCGGCGCCGAAGGTGCGCCGCTGCGGCGCGTACTCGCAGATCATGTCCAGCGCCCGCTGCGCCCGGCCGATGCACCAGGCGGCCATCTGGACCCGGCGGCTGGACAGGCGGGCCTGCATCGGCGCAAAGCCCGCTCCTTCCTTGCCCAGCAGCTGTGTGCCGGGCACGCGGCATTCCTCGAACACCACCTCGTAGGTCGAGACACCGCCGATCATCGGGATCCTGCGCTCCACCTGGAAGCCGGGCGTGTCCTTGTCCACGATGAATGCCGAGATGCCTCCGCGCGCGCCCTTCAGCTTGTCGGTGACCGCCATCACGATGGTCCAGTCGGCCGTGGCCGCCTTGCTGATCCAGATCTTGCGGCCATGGATGATCCAGTCGTCGCCGTCGCGGGTCGCCCGCGTGCTCATCATGGACGGATCGCCGCCCGCGCCGGGCTCCGATATCGCGATCGCCGACACGGTCTCGCCCCGGGCGTAGGGGCCGAGGTAGCGCGCCCGCTGCCGGTCATCGGCTGTCTGCAGCAGCATGCGCAGATTGGGAGAGTCGGGCGGCAGTTCGTAGGGCGTGATGGTCTTGCCCAGTTCCTCGTTGACACCCACCATGGCCACCACCGGCAGGTCGTGGCCGTCCATCTCGGCGGGCGCGTCCAGGCCCCACAGCCCCAGTTGGCGCGACAGCGCATCGAGGCGGTCCTGCTCTTCGGCGCGCAGACCCAGCATTCCCGTCGATGCCTCCCGCTCCAGCACCGAGGGCTCCAGGGGCATGAGTTGTTCGCGCACGAAGCGCGCGACCAGATCCTTGATCATCTGGTGTTCTTCGTTCAGTTTGAAATTCACAGTGCGTTCCTTCTAAAGGGGATGAATCAGGCCGTTGCGCCGGGAGCCGCCACGACGCGGGCAATCTCCCCGGGCGTGAAGCCTGCCTCGTGTAGGACTTCGGCGGTGTTCTCTCCCAGGACTGGGGCATGCCGCCGCAGGGACAGCGGTGTCGCCGAGAACCGCGTCGTTGGACGGATCTCGCGGAGCGTGCCTTCCGTGGGATGGCGCGTTTGCTGGAACAGTCCCACCGCTTCCAGGTGCGGGTGCTGCGGCAGGTCGTCCAGCCTGTGGATGGGCGTCACCGGAATGTCCAGGCGCTCGAACAGCGCGATCCATTCGGCGGTGGGGCGCTCGGGAATGATCTCGGCCATGTGCTGGTAGAGCTGGCGGATGTTGGCGTTGCGCCGCGCCTTGTCCTCGATGTGGAGTTCATCGCCGATGTCCTGCCTGCCGATCGCGCGGAAAAAGGAACGCCAGTGCCTGTCGGTGTAAGGCAGCGCGCAGATCCAGCCGTCCCGCGTCCGCAGTGGCCGGCGGCCGCCATGCAGCAGGCGCGCGTATCCCGCGCCCTGCGTGGCGCCCTCGAACGCCATGCCCCCCATGTGCTCGACCAGCACGAAGCTGGCCATGGTCTCCAGCATGGGCACCTCCACGCACTGGCTCACGCCGTGGCGCTCGCGGTGCAGCAGGGCCGCGAGGACCGCGTTGGCCAGCACCAGCCCCGTGGTCTTGTCGGCAATCAGGCTGGGCACGTACTCGGGGCGGTCGCCGCCGAGGGTGTTGATGTCCACCAGGCCGCAGCCCGCCTGGATGATGTCGTCGAAGGCGGGCTTGTCGGCGTGGGGGCCGTCCTGCCCGAAACCGGTGGCCATGCAGTAGACCAGGCGCGGGTTCAGCTGCGCCACTGCGTCGTAGCCGAAGCCCAGCCGCTCGATGGCTGCAACGCGCATGTTGTGCACGAGCACATCCGACTGGGCGATCAAACGGCGAAGCGCCTGGGCACCTTCCTCGGACTTGAGATCGAGAACGATGGAGCGCTTGTTCCGGTTCAGCGCCAAGTAGATGGAACTCATGCCTGCATGCTGCGAAACGCCGTTGGCGCGCATCATGTCGCCTTCCGGCCCTTCGATCTTGATCACATCGGCGCCCAGGTCTGCCAGGACCTGCGTCGCCATGGGACCCAGAACGACCGAAGTCAGATCGAGCACGCGGATGCCGTCCAGCGGACCCGTGCAGGGGCGGCCGGGGCCGGGGTTGGATGGGGTGACCATGTTGGGGTTCTCTTCAATCCTGGTGCGTGATCAACGTCCGTGAAACACCGGCGTGCGCCTTTGCGCCATGGCCGCAACGCCTTCGCGGAAGTCCTCCGTGCGGAACTGCTGGCGCTGTATCGCCAGCTCCCGCCGATTGGCTTCGGCCACCTGTTGCGCCAGGCCTTCGCGCAGGCCGGCGCGCGTGGATGCGACTGCCAGCGGTGCCGAGGCCGCGATGTCCTGGGCCAGTGCCATGCTTCGCGCAAGCACCTGTTCCTTTTCGACCAGTTCATCGGCCAGGCCCATCGCTACGGCCTCCTCGCCACCAATGCGGCGCCCCGTGTAGAGCAGCGTTGCGGCCCGCTGAGCGCCGATCAGGCGGGGAAGCGTCAGGCTGAGTCCGAAGCCGGGATGAAAGCCCAGGCG
>NZ_JAELTK010000135.1:0-10111 GCF_016428765.1 Delftia sp. ASV31 | reverse complement strand
GGCGCTGATGCGGTGCGCCAGCGTGCCCGCATCCAGCATCTGCCAGCGCTGCACCGCATGCTTGCGCTGGACTTCGGACAGGGCCTGCCAGTCGGGCGAGGGGCCGTGCCAGAGCAGGGGCTCGTGGCCGTCGTCCTCGATCAGCAGCTGGCTGGTGCGCGCAAACGCATAGGGCAGGGGATAGCGCATGGGGCCTTCCTGCCTCAGAGCGCGCCGGGGGCTGCCGGCACGGCGGGAGCGGCGGGCTGCGGCTGGGTGAAGTCGATCAGCTCGGGCTTTGCGCCCGGCACGTTGACGATGGCGGCCGGATTGGTGAACGAGCCGGGGTCCGGCTGCGGCGTCAGCGTGGGCAGCACGGGCGCGGCGTTGACCGAGCGCAGCAGCACGTTCTGCTCGGGCTGCAGTCCTTGCTGCTGGGCGCGGATGGCTTCGTAGCGCTCGGAGGAGACCTGATTGGTGGCCGCCGCATCGCGCATCACCACGGGGCGCAGGAAGACCATCAGATTGGTCTTGTTGCGCTTGCGGTTGGTGTTGCGGAACAGGTTGCCGACCACGGGGATGTCGCCCAGCAGAGGCACCCGGTCCTCGGCCTGGGAGTAGTTGTCGTCGATCAGGCCGCCGAGCACGACGATGTTGCCGTCCTCGACCAGCACGTTGGACTCGATGGAGCGCTTGTTGGTGGTCAGGCCGTTGGTGTCCTTGCGCGTGGACTCGTCCACCGAGGAGACTTCCTGGAACACGGCCAGCTTCACCGTGCCGTTCTCGTTGATCTGCGGGCGCACGCGCAGCATCAGGCCCACGTCCTTGCGCTCCACCGTGGTGAACGGGTTGACCGTGCCGCCCGTGGAATTGCTGGCGTACGAGCCCGTGACCATGGGTACGTTCTGGCCCACGATGATGCGCGCTTCCTCGTTGTCCAGCGTCATCAGGTTGGGAGTGGACAGGATGTTGGCGTCACCGCTGTTCTGCAGGAAGTTGGCCAGAAAGCCCAGCGTGTCCTTGCCATTGACGCGCTGCGTGAAGCCGAGGTTGGTGCCTCTCAGGCTGGACAACGTGTCTCCCGTGATGGCGCTGCCATCGAGGCCTCCATCCTTGACCAGGCCGAGCAGGTTCAGGATGTTGGCGCCCGCCACATTGGAGTTCGTGCCCAGGGTGCCGATCACGCGGCCGTTGTTGCTGAGCATGGCCTGCCACTGGATGCCGAACTGGGCCAGCCGGTTGTCCTTGATTTCGACGATCAGGCTTTCGATCAGAACCTGGGCGCGGCGGCCGTCGAGCTTGTCGATCACGGCGCGCAGTTGGCGATAGATGGGCGGTGGGGCCGTGATGATCAGCGAGTTGGTCGAAGGATCGGCCTGGATCATGCCGCCCGTGGACGGCTGCTGGGCCACGCCCAGCGCGCCGCCCCCTCCGCTGCTGCCCAAGCCCGAGGACGAGCCCATGCCCATGGATGCCGTGCCGCTGGAGTCGCGCGAGACCACGGGCTGCGAAGTGGGAATGGAGGACATGCCGCCGCCCTGCGGCGTGGTGCCGCCCGCACCGGGCTGGCCGCTGGCCGTACCCGCAGCCGTGGCCTGGGCGCCTATGGCTGCGCGCAAGGTGGCTGCCAGTGCCACGGCGTCGGCGTTCTTGAGGTAGACCACGTGGATGTTGCCCTGGTCGCCGCCGCCGTTCATGGCGGGCTGGTCCAGCCGCGCGATCAGCGAGCGCACCTGGGCCAGGCGTGCGGGGTTGGCCGCGCGCAGCACGATGGAGTTGCTGCGCGGCTCGGCCATCAGCGAGGTCTTGAAGGCGTTGTCGCTCTGGCCCGGAATATTGGCGCCGCCGGCGGTCACGGTGAGGCCGCCGGGGCTGGCCGTGCCGCCTTCGATCAGGCGCGAGACCAGGGCCACCATGTCGGTGGCCACGGCATGGCGCAGGGGGATGATTTCGACATCGGTGGCGTTGGACACATCCATGGTCGCCACGATGCGCGAGATGCGCTGCAGGTTGTCTGCGTAGTCGGTGATGACCAGCGAGTTGTTGCCCGGGTTGACGTTGATGGTGTTGTTGGGACTGATCAGCGGGCGCAGCACGGGCACCAGGTTGGCCGCGTTCTCGTAGTTGAGCTTGAAGATCTGGGTGACGATCTGGCTGCCCGCGCTGCTGCGGCTCGCGCCCACGGCCACTTCGCTGGCCTGCAGCTTGGCGTCGGCTTCAGGGATGACCTTGTACAGGCCGGCCGATTCGACAATGGTGAAGCCCTGCAGGCGCAGCGCTGCCAGGAACTGCTGGTAGGCGGTGGCAGGCGGCACGGGCCTGTCGGTCAGCAGCGTGATCTGGCCCTTGACGCGCGGATCGACCACCACGTTGCGGTTGGTGATGGCGCCGATGGCGCGCGAGACGGCCTCGATGTCGGCACCCGAGAAATTCAGTGTCACAGGCTCGCCGGGGCGCAGGCTGGGCGTGGCGCCGGCCGGTGCATTGGTCTGCTGGGCCTGGGCGGTGCCAGCGGTGCAGGCCAGCATGGCGCTGACGGCCAGCGTGTGCAGGGTGTTGCGCCAGAACGGGGTCGTGTGCTGCTGAGTCATGGATCAACCAAAGGAAATGATGGACCGGGGCCCCTGGCGCCGTCCCAGAATGTTGAGCAGGTTGGACAGCGCGGTTTCGCGCTCCGGGCTGGCCGAGGCCTCGCCCTGGAAATGCAGCCGCTGGCCTACCCATTGGCCCTGGCCGCTCAGGCGCAGGTCGCCGGTCAGGGTACTGAGCTGCAGCTGCGGACTGTCGCCCCCGAGGATGTCCAGCCGGTAGCTGCCCAGCGGGCGCAGCGGTGACAGGCGTGAGGATACGGCCAGCGCCTCCAGGCGCGTGCTGCCTTCGCTGCGCCAGCGGCCCGATTGCCACAGCAGCTGCAGTTGCAGGGCCTGCGTGGCCAGCCGCAGCTGGCCTTGCAGGTCCACCGTGTTCCAGGGCGTGCCCAGACCGGACAGCAGGGAGGCGGGCCAGCGCGTGTCGCTGTCATGCACCACGGCGCTCAGGCCCTGCCAGCGGGGCAGCAGGTCCAGCACCACGGGCGTGGGTGTGCAGCATTCGCTGCGCAGTTGTATGCGGGCGCCGTCCAGGCGGGGGCGCAGCGTCCATTCCAGCCGTGTGGGCAGGGCCGTGCGGTCGCGGCTGCCGGCGCCTCCGGTGAAGACCAGGGAGGCCGAGCCATTCCACAGCGTGCCGCGCGGCTGCTGCAGCAGCACCTGGCCCTGCGTGGCCGAATCCACGCCGCGCGCCAGCCAGGCGGCGGGCGCCCAGACGACGGTGGTGGCCACCAGGCCGCACAGGGCACCGGCCAGCGCCCAGCCGCGCGGTGCGCGCAGGGCTGGCTGGGAGCGGGGCTTGCGTTGCATGCTCAAGGCGCCCGCGACGGATCGACGGGCAGGTCCAGCACCAGGCTGCCGTCCCAGCGCACGGTATCGGCAGCGCCTGCGCCTGCTGCGCCGGAGGCGGCGGCAGTGCTTGCAGATGCACTGCGGGCCAGTTTCATCTCGGCCGGAACGGCATGGGTGTTGCTGCGGACCTGGGCCAGCCAGCGCGCCAGCGCGGCGGCGGGTGCGGCCTTGAGCGTGATCTGTGCGCGGTCGCCCATCCAGTTCAATTGGGCGGAGGCTCCCAGTTCGGCGGACAGCGAGCTTTGCAGCAGCGCCTTGGCATCGCCGACCACGGGGCGTGCATTGCCGCGCAGCTGCTCGGCCTCGGCCTGCAGCAGCTGCATCTGGCGCAACTGGCGGTCGGCCTGGGCATGGCGTTCGGGCGCGGTGCGCAGGCTGTGCAGGGCGGGGGCCAGGGCCACCCACCACAGCAGGGCCAGTGCCACCACGCCGCCGGCCAGCAGGGTCATGTTCTGTTCACGCGGCGCCAGGGCATTCCAGCGCGCGCGCAGGGGTGCCAGGCTTTGGCGGGATGCGCGCATGTTCATGGCCGGGCCTCCTGGGCAAGCAGCAGGTCGGCGCCGTCGCGCTGCAGTCGCAGGCCGCTGCCGGCCAGATGTTGTTGTGCCTGCTCCAGTGCCTCGGCCTCCAGCGAGACGCCCTTGAGGCGCAACTGCCGGTCCTGGTAGTCCATGGCCTGGGGCAACTGTCCAGCGGGCAGGGCCCGGGATGCGGCGGCCAGCAGGGGCTCCAGGTCGCCCTGCGTCAGCGCGCCGGCGGTCTGGCGCAGCGTGGCGACTTCGCGCTGCATTTGAACGGGCGCGTCGACGATGACGGGCACGCGGGGAAAGCTGGTGGCCAGCGTGGAGCGCACCTGGACCTGCTTGGCCGCGATGGCGCGGTTCTCGGTCCAGGCCCAGGCATTGAGGCCCACTACCTGGGCCAGCAGGGCGAGCACGGCGCCCCAGCGCGCGGCCTTCCATTGCGGCGCGCGCAGAAAGCTTTGCCAGCCGTCGAGCATGCGCCGCCGTGTGCGGCTGCCGCCGCCCAGATCCAGGTCGAACTGGGCCAGGTCCCAGCTTTGTGCGCGGGCCGCCAGGCCGCGCTGGGCGTCCGTCAGCAGGCTGACGGGGCGCTGCAGGGCCTCGGCGGCGCGGGCCAGCGCCGGGTCGGCCTGGATCGGGGTGTCGGGGGGCAGGGCCTGAAGCAGGGCGGCCAGCATGGCCGGGTCGGCACTGTCGGTGCGCAGCGGCAGGCAGGCCAGCGAGTCCATGCCCTGCGCGGCGGTGCTCAGGCCGGTGGCCAGCAGCCAGGCCGATTCGGGTGAGCCCACGGCCCAGAGCTGGGGCGTGGCCTGGGGTGGACATTCCGGCACGATGCGGCCCACGGGCCGCCCTGCGGATTCCAGGGCCTGCAGGTGGGCATGGAGCCAGGCCTTGTTGCAGGCGGCAACCCAGCAGGGCTCGCCTGCGCGTGCCTGCGGCTGCAGGGCCAGGTGCAATTGGGAGGGCTCGTCGAGCAGACGCTCTTCCAGCAGCCCGTCGAGCACGGCGCGCAGGCGCACATGTCCGCGCCGGCTTCCCGTAGGCACGCCATGGGGGAGGCTGACCAGATGCCAGGACAAGGCCTGGTGCGGCACCACGGCAACCGTCTGGCCGGTGCGGCCAGGATCGGGCAGCAGGCCTGCGGCGGCGTGGCCATGCCGGTCGGCGCGCAGGCCGTCACTGCTGAGTGCGTAGGCGTATTCGCCAGCGGGGCCCGCAGGCAGATGAAGAATCAAGGTGCTCATGGGCGGAAGCGGGCATTGTAGGGGGCGAGTGTGACAGCCATCTGTCATGGTGCGGGAGCTTCGGGCAATCCCCAGTCCCCCCTCTCACGCCAGATGGTAGTGACTGTCATGTTGTTGCGACGCAACATGGAGCGTTCGCTGGCCACGATCTCGCCCAGGCGCATGCGGCCACGCGCCTCGAAGAAGCTGGTGGCCACCGACAGGTTCTGTCCTTCGAATTTCTGCGGCAGGCCCAGCGCGTTGGAGGCATCGGCCAGGCTGCGCAGCGGGCGCGATGCGCGCAGCTGCACCAGCTGGCTGGCCTGGGACCAGGTCAGGTCCTCCACGCTGGCCCAGATGACTTCGGCGCTGGCGGTGTTGAGGTTGACGGGCGTGTTCTCGGGCAGCAGGGTGATGTAGGGCTCCAGGCGCGCGACGACCTCGGGCGGCAGGCCCAGCCAGCCGAACTGGCCCAGCGTGCGCGGCATCAGGAACTGCGCACCCTCGCCAGGGGTGGCGGCTGCGCGCAGGGCCTGGATGATCTGCGTGGCATAGGCAGGGGGCAGGTTCAGGCGCTCCAGCAGGCGGGACAGCGGGCGCAGGGTTTCGGGCTTGTCGGGGGCGCTCAGCAGGTTGCGCAGGTTCAGGCGCGATTGCAGGTCGATGATCTGGCCAGATAGAAAGGCGTCCTGCATGTCGGCCATGCCGTCATCGACCTGGCTGACATTGTTCTGCGCCGCAAGAAACGTGGACAGGCGCGCCTCCTGCAGCGGCACGGCCCAGGGTTCGGCCAGATGGTCCACCTGCAGGCTGGTGCGCGCATCCTCGGCCAGCACCACGCGCGACCAGTCCAGCGCACCCAGCAGGATCCAGGCGGCCTGCATGCGGTTGCGCTCGGCGGTCTCGACCTCCACGCTGCGCCACTGCTGCCACAGCGCGGTGGCGGCGAACGTTGCCACCAGGGTCACCGTGAGCATGGCGGCCAGCAGGGCCACGCCACGGTGGAGGCGGCGGCCGGGCAGGGGGCGGGGTGTGCGCATCATGATCGGCTGTTGGAGCGCAAGGGGTTGACCCAGTCCATGGTGACGCGGCCAGGAATGGCGCTGTCGGGCGGCAGGGTCAGTTCGACGCGGATGCCGTCGGGAATCGTGGGCAGCTGCGCGCTGCTGTTGGTGCCGACGGACGGCGGGTTGACCGTGCCCGTGCCGTTGTCCGAGCCGCTGGACTGCGGATTGCTCCAGGCGTTGTCGCGGTAGTAGTACAGGCGCCATTGGTCCAGGGGCATCAGCACGGTTTCGCGCCGGCGCTGGTCGTCCGAGGGGTTGCGCCCCCATTGCGATCCCTGGTTCCAGGCATCGCGCCACTGTGCGCGCGTGCGCAGCGGCGGCGACTGCCAGCGCAGCCACTGGTCGCGCCCTGCCGTCTGGCGGCGCGCCCAGGCGACGACCACGGCGCCGTCGTCCACGGCGGCGCTGCTCTTGCGGGTCATGCGCAGCACCTGGCCGTCCCAGTCGATGACCTGCGTGTTTTCAAGCGGCATCAGCGCTTCGAGGTCGGCATTCCATTGGGCGATGACGGTCTGCAGCACCATCTGCTGCTCGTTGCGGGCACGAATGCTCTCCTGCGAGCGCACCATGCTGTCCAGTCCGCGCCAGCTCACCAGGGCCAGCAGGGCCATGACAGCGATGGCCACCATCAGCTCCACCAGGGTGAAGCCGTGCGTGCGGGAGGGGTGGCGCAAGCGCATTCAGAAGCGTCCCACGATGGTGGATACGCGCAGCACGGGATGCTCTGCCGTGACCACCAGGGCATCGACACGGCGGAAGCTGGGATTGGGCGTGGGCCGCACGCTGAGCCGGACCTGCAGTTGCCGGCCGCCCTGCTCGCAGGTCAGGCTGTTGTCGCCCACGGGCGGCATCTGGCGCGACAGGCGCATGCGCACCAGCTCGTTTTGCGCGCACAGCTGGGCCAGCAGCACCTCGGACTGGCGCTCGGCATTGAGTGTCAGGGCCGATGTGGCCTGCAGACCGGCCATGAGCGCAATGCCCACGATGCCCAGGGCCACCAGCACCTCGATCAGCGTGAAGCCGCGTGCCGGGCGCCTGGGGGCGCCGTGCTTTCGGAGCGGTCCGTGGAGGGCGGTCATGGCAGGGACTGCACGGCAAAGGGCCGCAGTCCATCCGTGGCCACGCGCAGCGGCGGGCTGGTGGAGTCGCGCAGCGTCAGCGTGACGGACTGGGATGGAATCAGCGGCTCGGGGCCCAGCACCAGCGGCGTGGCCGGCTGCGCCTGCACACCGGGCTGCAGCCATTGGGAAGGCAATTGCGCGCTGGCGGGCAGTCCCTCGAAGCGAAAGCCCTGCGGCATGGGTCGCCAGCGAACGGGTACGCCGTTGGCACGGGCCTGGGCGCGGGCCGACTCCAGCAGCGCGGCCAGGCGTTCGGCCTCGCGCTCCAGCTGCGCCTGTCCGCTGTCGCGCAGCGACAGGCTCACGCCTGCGGCGGCAATCGCCATGATGCTGATGACGACCATCAGCTCCAGCAGGGTGAAGCCGCGCGAAGGGGGGGATAGGGGGAGGGGAGCGGTCTGGCGGGGCATGAGAGCAGGCAGGCCCGCCGGGAGTGCGGGCCTGTGGTGCGGTGCGGCGCGGCCCCTGCGGGCCGTCGCCCGGGCCATCGACTTATTGCCAGCTGCCGATGTCGGCATCCTTGCCCTCTCCGCCGGCCTGGCCGTCGGCGCCAAAGGACATGATGTCGATGGGGCCCTTGATGCCAGGATTCAGGTACTGGTAGGGGCGGCCCCAGGGATCGTTGGGCAGCTTTTCCAGGTAGGGCTTCCAGTTGTTGGGCAGCGGTCCGCTCGTGGGGCGGACGATCAGGGCCTGCAGGCCCTGCTCGGCCGTGGGGTAGCGCTGGTTGTCCAGGCGATAGAGCTTGAGCGCCTGGGAGATGTTGGTGATGTCGGTGCGTGCAGCCGTGACGCGGGCATCGTCGGCGCGGTCCAGCACATTGGGCACGATCAGGGCCGCCAGCACGCCGATGATGACCAGGACCACCATCAGCTCGATCAGCGTGAAGCCGCGCTGGACGGCAGTGCGCAGGGCAGGCAACGGACGGCGGGGAAGGCTGGTCATGGAACGGTGCAGCAAATTGGACATATCGCTCCATCATAATCGCGCGATGGTGACACTTTCATTGAACCGCGGCCAGGCCGGGACCTGGCATGTCAAGGCGGCCACATTCGTGCTCTGGCTGCTGGCTGCCGGCGTCGTGGCTTTCTGGGCCATGCGCCTGGGCAACGGCGGCGCGGGAGCGCCCGTGCCACCCGCGCCCGCCGAGCCCTTGCAGGTCGATGCGCCCGCGCTGGCGCAGGCCCTGGGAGGCGTGGCAGCCGCGCAGGGCGCCGTCGCCCCCGCTGCAGCGCCTGTGGTCTCGCGCTATGCGCTGGTCGGTGTGCTGGCCGGGCGTGACAGCGGCGGCGGCGCGGCGGTCATCGCCGTGGGCAACCAGCCGGCCAAGCCCTTCCGCGTGGGGCGCGCCGTGGAAGACGGCGTGGTGCTGCAGTCGGTGTCGGGCCGCGAGGCGCGCCTGGGTCCCAGGGTCGATGGCCCGGCTTCCATCACGCTGCAGATTCCCCTGCCCGACAAGCGCTGATCCCGGTCAACGCGGCAACGGCAGGTCCAGCACCAGCCAGCCGCCAAAGTCAGGCGCGGGCAGCGTCCATTGGCCCGCCTGGGGCAGGGCACTGCCTTCGCGCATCAGCCATTGCACGCAGCGCGCCACGCCGGCATGGGTGATCCAGACGGTGTCGCGTGCGGCGCCATCGCCCACCGAACTCCTGCTCGCCTGCTGCAAGGCCTCATCCACCCTGCTCAGCATGGTCGCCAGGGACTCTCCCCGGCCCGGCGCGTGCCCGGCAAGGTCTGCCGCCCAGGCATCGATGGCGCTGCGGTCCAGCGCATCCCAGGGCTGGCCTTCCCACTCGCCGAAATCCATCTCCAGCAGGCGGCTGTCCGCCGCCGATGCCAGGCCGGGCCGCAGTGCCTGCAGGGCCCGGGCCAATTGATGGCATCGGCGCAGGGGCGAATGCACCAGCAGGCAATCCGCAGGCAGGGCGAGATGCAGGGCCTGCGCCGCATCGGCCGTGGACTGGGCGTCGGCTTGCATGTCGAGTCGGCCATAGCAGATGCCGGGCGCCACCAGCGGGCGGGCATGGCGTACCAGCCAAAGGCGTGGTGCCGGTTTGGCGCAGGCGGAGTTCATGGCACGCGCACCAGTACGGCGGCAGCTCCCAGCAGCATGGCCAGTTCACAGACCTGCTGGGCAGCGCCCAGGCAATCTCCCGTCATGCCGCCCAGCCGACGGCGCAGCCAGCGCACCATGGCGGCCGTGGCCAGGGCGCCGGGCAGTACCAGGCCGATGACGAGCGGCAGGCCCCCCAGCCAGCCTGTCAGCGCCAGGGCGGGCAGGCACCAGAGGGTTGCCGCGACCAGGCCCCTGGCAGCCAATGGCCGACCCGCGGCGTGCAAGGCCTTGGAGTGGGCGGCCAGGCCCACATAGGGAAGGCATTGCATGAGGGCCAGCGGCGCCATGCGCGACAGCACATGGATGCTGCACAGCAGCAAGGCCGCCCATTGCACGCGGATGTCGATCAGCAGCGCGACCAGGGATAGCTTGGCCAGCAGCGCCATCACCAGCGCCATGGCGCCGTAGGCTCCCAGGCGCGAATCCTTCATGATTTCCAGTGCGCGCTCGGGCGGGACAAAGCCGCCCAGGCCGTCGGCCACATCGGCCAATCCGTCTTCATGCAGTCCCCCGGTCAGCCACAGCGTGGCCACGGTGGAGAGAACGGCGGCAACCAGCGGCATCCAGGGGCTGGGTGCCAGCAGCCAGCCCGTTGCCGCCAGGCACGCTGCGCCCCATGCGCCCACCAGCCAGCCGACGCC
>NZ_JAELTK010000134.1:0-10241 GCF_016428765.1 Delftia sp. ASV31 | reverse complement strand
GGGCACGAGCGTGACCTCGATGCCGGCCTTCTGGCGGAACATCTCCGAGGACATGTGCGGCGACTGGCCCACGCCCGACGTGGACACGTTCAGGCGCCGGGTCCTGGCCAGCTCCACCAGCTCGCGCACGCTGCGCACGGGCGAATCGGCATGGACCACGAGGATGTTGGGCACGGAGATCACATTGGTGATGCCGCGCAGATCACTTTCCTTGTAGCTGAGCTGCTTGTACAGGCTGAAATTGATGGCCACCGGGCCGATGTTGCCCATGAGCAGCGTGTAGCCATCGGGCCTGGCGCGCGCCACCTGGGCCGTGCCGATGCTGCCGCCGCCCCCGCCCTTGTTCTCCACCACCACCGACGTGCCCAGGTCCTTGCCCATCTTCTCGGCCAGCACGCGCGCGGCAATGTCCGTGGTGCCGCCAGCGGCGGCCGGCACGACGATGGTGATGGGGCGTTCAGGCCAGGCCGCCGCCAGCGCGGCGGCAGGAGCCAGGAAGAAAAAAGGCAAAGCGGCCATCAAGGCCAGCAGGCTGCGGCGGACGGTCATGGGCAGTCTCCAGTTCACTGCCCGCAACGATAGAAAACCCTGGGCCCCAGGGCACCAGGGTTTGACTGGAGATCCGCTTCGCCATTCGGAAACCCGCGCTTAGGCCCACTGGAACGCGTGCTAACCCGTTGCCGAAAAGGCGGCCACAAGAAAAAAGGCGCCGAAGCGCCTTTTCTTTTTCGCAGAATGCACAGCGCATGAAACTGGCGCGGCCCAAGTCAGGGACACCGAGCAAGGGCCGCCCCGCAGCGAGGGTGTCGTCCCCCTCCCTTGCGAAGCAAGCAGAGAGGGGGAAGGCGCGTCAGCGCCTCAGGGGGTGATCAGGGATACAGTCCCCGCATCTCGCGCGCATGCAGGATGCGCTGGCAGGCCACGATGAAGGTGGCGGTGCGCAGCGTCACGCCGTGCTGCTGGGCGACCTGCCAGATGGCCGCGAAGGCGTCCTGCATGATGCGCACCAGGCGGGCGTTGATCTCGTCCTCGCTCCAGAAGAAGCTGGAGAAGTCCTGCACCCATTCGAAGTAGCTCACCGTCACGCCGCCGGCATTGGCCAGCACGTCGGGCAGCACCAGCACGCCCTTTTCGGTCAGGATGTCGTCGGCCTCGGTGGTGGTGGGGCCGTTGGCGCCCTCGATCACCATCTTGGCCTTGATCTTGCCGGCGTTGTCCTTGGTGATCTGGCCTTCCAGTGCGGCGGGGATCAGGATGTCGCAGTCCACGCTCCAGAAGTCGGCCGCGTCCATGGCCTCGGCGCCGTCAAAGCCGCCCACGCCGCCCTTGGCGGCCACGTGGGCCAGCAGGGCCGGCACATCCAGGCCATTGGCGTTGTGGATGGTGCCGGTGTGGTCTTGCACGGCCACGACCTTGGCGCCCACGTCGGCGAACAGCTTGCCCGCCGTGCCGCCCACGTTGCCGAAGCCCTGCACGGCGATGCGCGCGCCCTGGACCGACAGGCCGGTCAGCTTGGCCGCTTCCACGCCCACGGTGAACACGCCGCGGCCGGTGGCCTCGACGCGGCCCAGCGAGCCGCCCAGGTCCACGGGCTTGCCCGTGACCACGCCGGTGGCGGTGGCGCCGGTGTTCATGGAGTACGTGTCCATCATCCAGGCCATGATCTGGCCATTGGTGTTGACGTCAGGCGCGGGGATGTCCTTGGAGGGGCCGATCAGCAGGCCGATCTCGCTGGTGTAGCGGCGCGTCAGGCGCTCCAGCTCACCGCGCGACAGCGTCTTGGGATCGACACGGATGCCGCCCTTGGCGCCGCCGTAGGGCACGTTGACGGCCGCGTTCTTGACCGACATCCAGGCCGACAGGGCCATGACTTCGGACAGGGTCACGTCCTGGTGGAAACGCACGCCGCCCTTGCCGGGACCGCGGCTCAGGTTGTGCTGCACGCGGTAGCCTTCGTAGTGGGCGATGGTGCCGTTGTCCAGCTCGATCGGCACATCGACGATCAGGATGCGCTTGGGGCGCTTGAGGGTTTCGACCCAGCGGGCGAGATGGCCCAGGTAGGGCGTGACGCGATCGACCTGCTGCAGGTAGTTGCCCCAGGGGCCGAGGTGATCGGCCTGCAGGTAGGAAGGGATGGCGTGGTTGGTAACGCCGGCCGAAGCGGGTTGCTGCATGGTGGTTCCACACAAGAGTTGTCTGAGGGTTTTGAGCTTATTCCCGGGGCTATGCGCTGTCCAACGCCTTATGAGCGAGAGCCTTATGCATTTAATGCATAACCCTGGGAGCGCCTTGTCCAGCGGACAATCGGGGCCGCTTGAGACCCACCGATGCACTTCAGGAAAGCCGCCCCATGACGAATACGCCCCGCACTCCCACAGCCTTGGCCCATGCGCTGCTCCAGGCACGCCACAGCGGCGAATTGCTGGATGCCGACGATTGGGCCGACGTGGTGCGCACGCCCGAAGATGCACAGGCCGTGCAGGCCGCCATGGCGCCCGCCCTGGGCTGGCGCGTGGCCGGCAGCCAGCAGGGACCGGGCCGCGTTCCGGGCTATTGGAAGTCTGGCGCGCCGCGCCGCGATGCGCCACTGACCCATGCGCCGCTGCCCGAAGAAGGCGTCTGGGCCAGTCCTTCGGTCGCTGGCGGCGCGCCGCTGCACCTGCGCGGCATCGAGGCCGAGATCGCCCTGCGCCTGGGCCGCGATGTCACGGCCGAGATGGCCGCCGCCCTGCAGCCCGGCGAGGGACTGGAGCTGATCGACGCCATCACCGCCGCCATCGAGGTGGTGGATACGCGCTGGCGCCAGCACCTGAAGGCGCCGCCGCTGCTGCTGGCCGCCGACGGCCTGTGCCATGGCGCCCTGGTGCTGGGACCTTGGCAGGACGCTTCGCGGCTGCTGCCGCGCGAGTCACCGCGGGACTGGTCTGCCCAGGTCTGCCGGCTGCGCGTGGGCGCGGCGCCGCTGCAGGCGTTCACCGGAACGCATCCGCTGGGCGACCCGCTATGGCTGCTGGCCGGCTGGCTGCAGGAGCTGGTGCGCCGCTATGGCAGCGTGCCCGCAGGCACGGTGGTGACCACGGGCACGTGGAATGGCCTGGCCTTTGCCCAGGCCGGTGACCTGGTGGTGGCCGAGCTGGACGGCATCGCCGAGGCCCGCCTGCAGCTGTGAGGCTTCAGGCGGGCCATCGAGTGATCAGGTGATCTTGTAGTCCTTGAGGGCCGGATCGCCGGGCGGAAAGCGCAGGTCCAGGTTGCGCATCACCTCGCGCAGCAAGGTGACGATCATGAGGTTGCGGTGCGTCTTGGAATCCGCGGGCACGATGGTCCAGGGCGCCCAGGGCGTGTGCGTGGCGCCCAGCAGCTGGCCGTAGGCCTGCTGGTAGTCCTTCCACTGCGTGCGCACCTTCATGTCGTTCTCGTCGAACTTCCAGTGCTTGGCCGGGTCGTCCAGGCGCTCCTGCAGGCGCGCGCGCTGCTCGTCGGCGCTGATGTGCAGCAGGAACTTGACGACCACGGTGCCCGTCTCGCTGAGCATGCGCTCGAAGTCGTTGATGTGGGCAAAGCGCTGGCGCTGCTGCTCGGGCGTGATCCAGCCGTTGACCACGGGCACCAGCACATCCTCATAGTGGCTGCGGTTGAAGACCGTGATCTCGCCTGCGCCCGGCACGCGCTGGTGGATGCGCCACAGGTAGTCGTGCGCGCGCTCCGCATCGGTTGGCGCCTTCCAGCCCACGGCGTTCACGCCCAGGGCGCTGGTGCGGCCGAAGACGCCACGGATGGTGCCGTCCTTGCCCGCCGTGTCCGTGCCCTGCAGCACGACCAGCAGCTTGTAGCGGCGGTCGGCGTACAGCAGGTTCTGCAGCGCGTCGATCTCTTCGGCCAGGGCCTCGACGGCGGCCTTGTCCTCGGTCTTGCCGTTGCCGTTGGAAAAGGGCTTGGCGCCCGGGTCGAAGTCGGCCAGGGCAATGGGCTTGTCCTTGTCGGACTTGGCGGAGCGCGGCTGCCACTGTTCCCAGAGCTTTTGCACGGCCGCGTCGCGGCTGGAGAAAGGGTTGAAGGCGTCCATGGCTTGAGCGGTGGGTGAGCGGGGAAGGTCAGGGCTGGGCGCGAATGGACTGCACCTGCAGTTGCGGCGGCGCCATCGAAGGCGCGGCGCCAGCGGCGGGCCTGGGGCCGGGCTGGCCCCGGACCTCCACGTTCTGCCGCTGCCACTGCGTGACCTGCTCGGCGCTCAGGCCCTTGAGCTGCCAGGTCTCGCCGGAGGCGGTCTGCAGCACGGGCTGCTCATGGGGCGCATTGCCACGCAGCACCAGACGGCCTTGCAGGGTCAGGGGCTGGCCCGGTTCGGCCGCCGCGCCCGAGGCCGGCGCAGCCGCGCTGGCGGCGGGCGAAGCCGGGGCCGAGCAGGCGCTCAGCAGGGCCAGGCCGCTGGCCAGCAGTAGCGGCAGACTGCGGCGCAGGCCGCGGGCGGAGGCAGTCGGGTGTGCGTGGTTCATGGCGTTCAGCGTACGACGGCTGTCAGCGTGCTGCCTGCCGGAACACGCAGCTGTTCCTGGTAGGTGCCTTGCGCATCAGGCTGACGCAGGAAGGGGAAATGGCCGCGCGCATTGAGGTTCACCGGCACCGTGGTGGGCAGGACCCGGGAAGACGCCAGGCTGCTGCCGTTGATCGCCGCCAGGGTGAAGCCCTGCTCCGTGCGCGCAGGCCAGCCAAAGCCGCTGGGGCTGTCTGCGGGCAGCAGGGCGATGTTCGCGCCCCAGCGCTGGACGGCAACGGGCAGCGTGGGACCGCCGGCCTGCTGGATGGCATTGCCCAGGACCTGCAGCGAATCGGTGGACGTGGTGTTGCTCAGCAGCTGCTTGTAGAAGCCCACGCCGTACTGGCGCACCAGATAGGCGCCCAGGCTGCCGTTGACGTCGTAACCGAAGCAGGGCGCGGCGGTGTCGGCGCTCCAGGCGGCCGGATCGCAGTTGAAGCCCGAGCGGGACAGCCAGGAGGGGACGCGTCCGCTGGCGATGGAGTTGAAGCCCGGCGTGACGCGCTGGGCCACGATGTCTTCGCCCATCATGGCGCTCATTTCCTCCAGGAAGGTGTCGAACGCGTAGTCGGTTCCGGGCTTGGGCAGCTGGACGCTGCGGCGGTAGAAGTTCGTCATGTGGACGAACTCATGGGACAGCGTGCTGATCTGGTTGGTCATGCCGGCGGCAGGGTCCAGGTACAGCGTCTCCGTGTCCATATAGAAGGACAGCGATTGATTGCTGTACTTGAGGTCGGGGTTCGCCGGGTCCTGCTTGAAGTTGTTCAGAGACCAGAAATAGCCCAGCAGCCCGTACGGAGTGCGGTCCGGCACGAAATTCACGAACACGATGTCCAGGGGCTGGTCGGGGTCGATGAGGTTGCTGTAGGAGTGAGCGCCCCAGGGTTCGCCAGACAGTCCGGTGATCAGGGGGTAGACCGCGTCGGAGCCGCTGGTGAATCGCTGGACCAGCGTGTCGAGCATGGCATCGCTGACCTTGGCCGCGTCGTACTCGCTGTCTTCCAGCCAGACGTTGATGGTGCGGGTGCCGCTGGGCGTGGGCACGCTGGCCTGGCGCCTGAGCGTGGCCTGGCGGGTCTCGATCTTCGAGCTGCCGGTTTCCACGAACCAGCTGCGCTGGCTGCCCACGGGCAGGATGGCCGCTGCCTGCGGCTTGATGGATTGCCGCGCCTGCGTGTCCGCTGCCGTCAGGCGGGGCTTGAAGTTGCGGATGCGCTCGGGAATCTGGTTGCCCGTTGCGGGTGCGGCGCTGAGGCTTTTCTGGGCCGTGGCGGTGGTCGCCGCGGGGGGTGTCAGCGTCAGGGCGGGCATGGGCACGCTGGCGTCGCCGTTGTTGGTGTAGATCAGCGTGACCTGCTTGCTGCCCAGGTTGGTCAGCGCCACAGGAATCTGCTGCTCGGCCTGCGTGGTGTTGGTGTAGCTCCAGACGCCCACGCCCTGGCCCGAATAGGTGGTGGCATTGGCCGCGCCGCAGGCCGTGCCCGAGCAGGCGGCTGTCAACTGGGAAGACGGGCCGGACGGCCCGCCGCCTCCACCGCCGCCGCAACCGGCCAGGACGGCGCCCAAAGCCAGTGCGATGGCGGTTTTGCTGTGCTGATGATCAAAGAACATGTTTTCCCTTCCTCTTGTGTGACCGGCTGCTGGAGATGTGGATTCTTGATCCGATATGGCGTGAGATGCTACCCGATGCGATCCGCATCGCTGTCCGGCAACGGCCGCACCGGCACCTGCAGCTGCTCCACGAACCGCCGCGCCGCCAGCCCCAGCGGGCGCTCCTTGGACCACACCCAGTCGACGAACAGCTGGGTGCCGTTGCTGATGTTGCACAGCGGAATGCGCAGCAACGCGCCCGTTTGCAGCAGGGGCTCGGCGACGCTGAAGGGCAGCCACCCCCAGCCCAGGCCGGCCGAGACCAGGGACAGGGCTGCCAGGTGGCTGTCCGTGCGCCACAGCTGGTGCGAGAACACGAAGCGCGGATCGGTGTGGGCCAGGTCGCGGCTGGCCAGCAGGATCTGGCGCGCGCCGGCCAGCTGGCCCACGTCCAGGCGCTGCTGACCGTCCACGCCCAGTTGCCGGGCCAGCGGGTGCCTGGCCGCCATCACGGCGACCATGGTTTCCTGGCCCATCTCCTGGAAATCCTCGCGGCCGTCGATGGCCGGGCGCTCGAAGACCAGGGCCAGATGCGCGCGGCCCGAATGCAGTTCCTTGAGCGCATCGACCTGGGCGGCCACCAGCACCTCCACCTCCAGCCCCGGGAATTCCTCGACCAGCGGCTGCAGCGGCGCGGCCCAGGCCGTGGACAGCAGCTCGGGCGCGATCACCAGGGTCAGCCGCTCCTCCAGTCCCTGGTGCAGGGCCAGCGCCTGGTGGTTGAGCTGCTGCAGCTGGGCGGCCAGCAGCCGGGCCTGGGGCTCCAGTGCGCGCGCCGCCGCCGTGGGCCGGGGCTCGCGGCCGCTGCGGTCGAACAGCTGCAGGTCCAGCTCCGCCTCCAGCTGGGCGATGGCCATGCTCACGGCCGAGGGCACGCGGCCCAGCCGGCGTGCGGCGGCGGAAAAGGAGCCGTGGTCCAGCACGGCAAGGAACAGCGGCACCTGGTCGGCGGGGAAGGACATGGCGGGGACCTGTCAGTTTTATTGAAAGAATCTGACTTTAACGTTCAATTCCGGACAAATAAACTGCGCCCCTATGACCTTGCAGACACACAAAAAGGGCCTCCAGGGGCCCAAGCGCAAAGTGGTCTTCGTGACCCTGTATGAACTGATCGCCATCGCGGCCTCCAGCCTGCTGTTCATGGCCATCGGCCAGAGCGCCGGGCATTCGGGCGGCATGGCGATTGCCGCCTCCACGCTGGCCATCGTCTGGAACCTGACCTTCAACCACCTGTTCGAGCAATGGGAGGCGCGCCAGAGCGTCAAGGGCCGCTCGGTGATGCGCCGCGTGGTGCACGCCCTGGGCTTCGAGGGCGGGCTGGCCATGGTGCTGATCCCGCTGATGGCCTGGTGGTTCGGCGTCACGCTGTGGGAGGCCACGGTGATGGAGGCCGGCCTGCTGGTCTTCTTCCTGGTCTACACCTATGTCTTCAACTGGTGCTTCGACCATGTGTTCGGCCTGCCGGCCTCGGCCTCGGCCTCGGCGTCCGCTGCGGTGGCCCCGCGTGCTCAGGGCGAGCCGGCCTGCAGCAACTGACCGGCCACGGCGGCGGCGGCCGTGCGGGTCTCCACGCCGAGTTTCTCGAAGATGTGCTCCAGGTGCTTGTTCACCGTGCGCGGGCTCATGCCCAGAATGTCGGCGATGTCGCGGTTGGTCTTGCCCTTGCTCAGCCATGACAGCACCTCGGTCTCGCGCGGGGTGAGCGCCACCTGCTGCAGCCGGCGCGCGGCAGGCGTCTGCGGCGCCTCGTGGCTGAGCAGCACCATCGACTCCCCCAGGCCGCTGGCGCCCATGTGGCGCGCCAGCAGCTGGCGGCCATCGGCCAGGGCCAGCGCCAGATCCTGGGGGGCGGGCTGGCCCTCCTGATCCGCCTGGCCGGGCTGATCCGGCTGGCGGGCGCCGGCCAGCCAGTCCCCGGCCGCCTCCAGCGGGAAGGGCTGGTCCGCAAAGGCCTCCTCCAGCCAGCGCGATGCCTGGGGCGAACGCCAGGCCACGCGGCCCTGGCCGTCGAGCACCACCACGCCCAGCCCCGCCACGTCCACGGCCTCCTGCGCCTGGCGCGTGGCGCGGGCATTGCGCACATGGGTGGCCAGGCGCACCAGCACCTCGGGGATGCGCAGCGGCTTGACCACGTAGTCCACGCCACCGCTGGCAAAGCCGCGGATGATCTGGTCCGTGTCCGACAGGCCGGTCATGAACACCACGGGCACATGGGCCCAGGCCGGCGTGGCCTTGAGCGTGCGGCACAGCGTGAAGCCGTCCATGCCGGGCATGACGGCGTCCAGCAGCACGCCGTCGGGCACGGTGAGGGCGAAGCGCTGCAGGGCCTCGTCGGCGTCGCGGGCGGCGAGCACCACGTAGCCTTCGGCGGCCAGCGCGTCGCACAGCATGCGCAGGCTGTCCAGCGCGTCGTCCACCACAAGGATGACGTGGGCGTTGTGAGGGGGGTGGCTGGGGTGGCTGCTGCTGTCGGCGGTCGTCATCTGTGGCCTTTGCGGGTTCTCATTCATCGGTCTCCTCTCTTTCTTCGTCTTCTTCATCCTCTTGCTCGGGCCGCGGCAGCATGCGCGCCAGCGCATCGAAGTCGAAGCGGTTCGCGCAGGCCTGCAGCGCATCGAGCAGCGCGGCATGCGCGGGCGCCTGCTGGCGCGCCTGGCGCAGGCGCTCGCGCAGGGCCGTGGCCTGGCCCGAGCGCGCCAGCCGGGCCAGGTCTTCACGCAGGTCGGGCGGGAAGGGGGCGGCTGCCGGCGCCTCCTCTGCCTTGGCCTCTGCCTGCTCTGCACGCGGCGCCGGCAGCAGCAGCGGGCGGTTGTCATGCACCCACTCCAGCCGCAGCACGCGCTCGAGCACCTGCAGCAGCTCGGACTCAGTCACGGGCTTGGCGACAAAGCCCTGGCAGCGCGCATCGGCCAGGCGCGGCGGGTCGTTGTCGAACAGGTTGGCCGAGACGAAGACCACGGGCAGCTGCTGCGCATCCCAGCGCGCGCGCAGCAGGGCGGCGGTCTGCCAGCCGTCCAGGTCGTCCATGCTGATGTCCAGCAGCACCAGGTCGGGCGGGCTTTGCTCCACGATCTCCAGGCACTCGCGGCCGCTGGCGGCCTCGCGGATCTCGAAGCCCAGCGGCAGCAGCAGGCCGGCCAGCAGCTGGCGCTGCAGCGGCTGGTCGTCCACCACCAGCAGGGTGCGCCGGGGCGGCAGATAGCCGATGACGGTGTGCAGCGTGGCGGCGGCGCCCGGAGGGACCCAGGACGCGTCGGGCGCCATCTCGGGCAGGTACAGGCGCACGGTGAAGCAGCTGCCCTCGCCGGGCGTGCTGCTCAGGGTGAGCTGCCCGCCCATCAGCTCGGTCAGCAGATGGGTGATGGTCAGCCCCAGGCCCGTGCCCGCCTCGCTGACGCGCCGCCCCGCGCTGCCGCGCTCGAAAGGCACGAAGATGCGCTCCATGTCCTGCGGTTCGATCCCGATGCCGGTATCGATGACCTCGATGCGCGAGACATGGGGCCTGAAGTCCATGCGCAGCCGCACCTCGCCGCGTTGGGTGAAGCGCACGGCGTTGGACAGCAGGTTGATCAGGATCTGGCGCAGCCGCTTGGCGTCGGCCCGCACCCAGCGCGGCATGGTGCCCAGCGTCTCTACCGAGAACTGCAGCCCCCTGGCCTGTGCCTGGGGCCGCATCATGGCCTCGATGCCGTCGATCAGCGCGGGCAGGGGCAGGGGGGCGAGGTCCAGGCGCAGGCGGCCGGCCTCGATGCTGGCCAGCTCCAGCGATTCGTCGATGAGCGCGCGCAGGTGCTGGCCGCTGTGCTGCATGGTGGACAGGGTCTCGCGCACCCAGCCATCGACCTGCGGGCTCTTGAGCAGGATCTGCGTATAGCCCAGCAGGCTGTTGAGCGGCGAGCGCAGCTCGTGCGTCATGCCCGCCACGTAGCGGGTCTTGGCCTGGCTGGCCTGCTCGGCATGGTCCTTGGCGGCCTGCAGCTCGGCATCGGTGCGCTTGTGGGCGGCGATCTCCTGCAGCAGCAGCTGGTTCTGGCGCTCGGACTCGTCCTGGGCC
>NZ_JAELTK010000133.1:0-10204 GCF_016428765.1 Delftia sp. ASV31 | reverse complement strand
CCCCCCCCCCCCCCCCCCCCCCCCCCCCCCCCCCCCCCCCCCCCCCCCCCCCTCTTTTAGATGTGTATAAGAGACAGGTCCTGCTCTGCGTCCTGCAGCATGGCCTGAGCTGCCTCGAACGTGCGCTGGTAATCCACGTCATTGCCCAGCACAATTTCGCTGAACCATGCCGTGCGCGAAGCCCATAACGCCAGCAGCATGGACAAAACGACAATGATGAGCACGGTATACAGGGCAATGCCCTGCTGGTTTCGTGGGCGCGGGTGGATGGTTTTCATTTTCTATGCGGGCTTGCCCTGGCTGCGTATCTGATAGGTATTGCGAAATACCATGCGCAATTTATTGCCACGGTCCGTGGCCGTACCGGCACAGTTGGTGTATTTGCTGCCAACGGTGTCTATTTTTTCTGTGCCCGTCAGTTCAAGGCAGACCTGTACGCCGAACACCTTGGACCAGTTCGCATCACCGACCTCGGTGGCGGTTTTGAAAGACATGGAGGGAGAGGCCGCGTTCGATCCCGTGTTGTCCTGCACCAAGTAAGTAACGCGGAAATCGCTGACATTCGAAATCAGGGGCTGGGTATTGGTGCCTCCGCCATTGCAGACAAGTTCCCCACTCCTGAGGGCGAAACGGCTCGTTATCAATGTGTCTGAAGCGCCTTCACCGAGGCAGTTGCGAAAGAAGGATGCCGCAGTGTCAGATCCGTAGTTCAGCTCCTGGTAGTTCATGTAGCCGGTGCTGAGCTTGAACTCGCTGCTGCCAGGGCTGTCCACGCCCGCCAGGGTCTTGCTGGCGCGATCAACGTTGGCTTCGAAGACCACAGGCTCCATGGGCTGGGGCAGATTGGTTGCCTGATCGGTCCTGGAGCGACCATAGGCCAGGTTGAGCTCGACCGAGCCGGCCTGGCGCAGTTGCATGCCGATCACGCGGAAGGCGTAGGCGGCCTGCTGCTGCATCTGGCTGGCCTCGCTGACGGTGCCCGAGATGCCACGGGTCGCCATGAGCGCGCCCAGCGCCACGGCAATGGTGAGCAGGCCGATGGTGATGCCCACCATGAGTTCCAGCAGCGACAGGCCCTGCTGGCGGTGCTTGGCACGGGAAGAGTTGTATAGGAGGCTGTGCATGGTGTTTCAGGGGCAGTACACGGTCCGCGCGCTGGCATCTCCCTGCAAAAAGGGGATGCATCGCGCTACCGGCTGGATGTACTGGAGATGGCACAGGGCGCCGGACGGACATGACACATTGGCAGAGCCGGTATCGGCCGGAGCGAGAGGTTGGCCATAGCTGGAGTCGTCCGTGCCGTCGCTCTTCTTGGCCGCGCGTTCATTGGCACGCCAAGCGATCATCACTCCCAGTTGGCGACGGTTGCCATCGCTGGTCTCATCTGCAGCCAAGAAGACCGATGCGTCCCCATTGGGCAGAGTGTTGGCAACGGATTTCTTCCACTCCAGGATGTCGCGCTGTGCCAGCGCACCGGGAGCGCAGTCGGTACATTGCGGGTCGGTCAGATTTTTGTCATTCCAGGTGCTGGCATAGCTGCTCAGGCTGCGCAATCCGTCGGGATTGATCTGTATTCGTTCGCTGAGGTCCTCGATCAGACGTATGGCCTGGGTGCGGCGGAAGCTGGACTGGGTGTCTGCCAGGGTGCGCATCTGCAATCCGAGGATGCCGAGCACGCCCAAGGCCATGACGAGAATGGCGATTAATGACTCCAGCAGGCTTAATCCCCGCTGCAGGCGGTGGCTTCGGTGCTTCAGCATGGTGGGTTCCCAATCACTTTGACTCGGCCGCCCGCAGCGACGCAAATGCCCTGGGCAGCGGGGGACGAGTTGTCACCACCGACAGGTGTGACGCTGACGCCCTTGGCGCTCACGCCCGTCACGGCACCCCAGCGGTCTATCTGTATGGCGCCACTGCTGTCCTTGATGCTGACCTGTATGCGCGTGGGTACGGCAAAGGATCGCAGCAGGGTCAGCGTGCCGCTGTCGTCTGCGCTGTAGACCCCCCATCCGCAGCCCCAATCCTCGTTGGTGGGCGCCTGTGTGCAGCCATCGGTACTGTCGGGTGTCTTTTTGATCTGGATGTTGCCCCCGCGCTTGAGGGCTTCGGAGCGCGCGAAGTAAAGGGCGCTGACCATGGCTTCCGTGCCGTTGCGAACGCGCCAGCGCTCCAGCAACGGATTGAAACTGGGTGCGGCAAGGGCCGCGAGTATGGCCACGATGGCAATGGTCACCATCAATTCGATGGCGGTGAAACCATGGACGAAGGGCCTTTGTACACGGCGGATTGGCGGAAAGGCGGACATGCACGCATCCTAGGTCGCGCCTGCGGACCCAGGATGGGCAACATGGATGAATGGAGGCTTGATTGGGACGAATGGTCCGGGAATGCTTCCGTCAGACTGGACAGGTGCGGGCAATGCCGTGCATTACCCGTTGCAGAGAGAAACACGTGCAGGGGCGGCAAGGCGCGTGCACAGCAGCCGAGCTATCTACCAGCACTCCGCCACCAGTGGCGCAGTCACCGCGATCCCATCTCCCTGCAGTCCCCGTATGCCCGTGTGCATAAGCGTGAAATCCCCACACCGGTCGCCCGCCTGCAATCCACGACGCGTTGCCACCAGCGTATAGGCCGCGTTGGTGTTGCCGGCTGCGAAGCCCAGGGTGTAGCGCTTGCCGGGATCGCTGCTCCAGGTCATCTCTGCGGGCAGCGTCGTCGGATAGGCGCCCATAGCCGTGGCTGCGCGCTCCAGCCATTGCTGGGCCTGCAGCAGGCCGGCGCGGGCATCGGCGCGGTGGACTCCGCGGATGTATTCGTTGTAGCTGGGCACGGCGACGGTGCCGAGGATGACTATGACGGCCACGACGATCATGAGTTCTATGAGTGTGAAGCCCGGGGATGGAGGGCGGCGCATCATGCGGCTCATTTCATTTGGCGCCAGCTGGGGCGCAGGGATTGCTCGGGCATGCGGGCGAGGACGTTGCGGCGGCCATCGGTGTCGTAGCCAATGGCGTGATGGCCTTTGTTGAGCAATATCTGGGATCCCCCGGAGACGGTTGTGCGCGAGGCTTCCTGATCCGCCGTGTCGTAGACGCCGTCGCCGTTGCTGTCCATCAATTGAACACTGGGCCGCTTGCCATCCATGATGTTCATGAGCGTCAGAAATTGGCTTTCCTCGCTCATATTGCAGGCGTCAGCGGGGCTTGTGGTTTCACCAGGGCGCCTGGAGGATCTGGCGGGTATCTGGCTGTAGATCGCGAGGAGATTGCTGCCGTCGTAGAAGCTCATCGGCTTGAGCAGCCGCTCACCTGACAGGGGAAGGTCCATGTACCAGCCTTTGTGCCGCGTCCAGTCGAGGTCGGTGGTGGAGTCCACTCGCCAGGTGCCATGGTCGATGGCCCCTTGCGTCTGATGGCTCACCGAGCGTTTGGCCAGCTCACCGATGCCGGATACGGGGGCTGGACGCTGCCCTGCAGGCAGCTTGCACTCAGAGTCCGGGTCACCCGTGCAAGGCTGTATGCGGCCGTCCGCGAGCAGCTTGTAGCGGGTGTTGTCGAGGATGGAATAGATGCTCTGCACCGCCGTGTTGCCAGTGTCCTGCTGGGTGATGTTGCGTCCTGTGCCGAATGCCACCATCATGCCGCCCACAGTCACGCGTTCATTGCTTCCCGAGGGTTCTGTGGTGACGCTGTACCGGTCATTGGCGCGTACGGATGCAGGGGCGGTAATGGGCTGGCGCAGTGCGCGAGAGGCCGTTGGCGAACTGCCACCCATGGCGGTGTACAGCGGCCGGCCGTTGAAGGCCATGCCCCAAGCGGAGGAGGCATCGCTGGCGATGATGAATTTCCACAGATTGCCCTGGAGGTCGCCCGCATAGACCACATCGGGCCGGCCATCGCCATTGATGTCCACGAGGCGTGGGGCGGAGAGCCCATTGTTGGTGGTATCCGGTGTGGTGCCGGTGGGGATGTCGCCTGTGGCCACGATGCGCAGCAGCTCCTGGTTGCCATCGAGGTACTGGATCAGCAGCACGGGTCGCTGGTTGATGCTGTGGTAGCCGTTGCCTGTCACCAGAGCCCAGCGGTTGTTGTTCAACTGCGTGATCTGGATGCTGCGTTGCGGGTTGGCATCGTCGCGCACGGGGGCCGCAAGGATATGGCCCAGGTCCTTGTCTTCCTGGCAAGTGGTGCGCTGCCAGAGGTCGGCGGAGATGGCGCAGTCACCGGGATCGCTGTTGCGGGTCTGGGTGCGGTCCAGCAGGACCAGCGTGCCGGCGCCGTGTTCGTTGAAAGCCTCTGGGTGCGTGATGTCCAGCACAAAGTAGCCTTTGGCACCGGCGCCCGGCATGCCTGCCAGCACGGTGCGCCACTGCGGGGATGCATGGCTGCCTGAGTTGATGTCGCCGCTCATGGCAGAGCCGTCCACGAAGTAGCGGTGCCGGGTGTCGTAGTCGAGGTCGGAAAGGCGTGCCAGCCCCGAAATCACGCCACGGGGGATGTAGGCGATCTTCTCGCTGCCGTCAGTGGCAGAAAAGCCGTGCAGCATGCCGTCGTTGCCGCCCACGTAAATCATGGGCTGGCGCTTCTGCTGGGCGAGCGCATAGGCCGCGTAGCCCGGCAAAGGCGAGTTGTCCACGGGGCGGCCGGTGTGCCAGATCTGGGAGTTGACGATATCGCCCTGGCGCGAGCCGCGTTGGCGAAAAGGGTGGGCTGGGTCAGGGCGCAGCGGTTGTCCCGCAGCTTCCATGCGGCGGTCGCCACGTATGAAGTTGAACCTGTGCTTGCCCAGTTTGTCTGCCCTGCCTTCGGCATCGACGCCGAAAGACGCCTTCTGGGGGCGGTCCAGCTCATGCCATTGGAAAGACACGCCCCTTTGCAGTCTGTCACTCCAGGTCAGGATCAGGCGTTCATTGAGTACCTGTTGATCACTGAGTGCATCCAGGTGGTCAGCCGTGCTTTTGCCTTGCCAGCCGGCTGCTGCGGTGATGCTCCCGTCGGCTTGGACCGTTTCTGCGTTGATCCAGCCGCTCCAGGCGGCTTTGGCGCTGTAGCGGGCCGTGAATATGTCCACGCCTGCCTGTGCAATCACGCTGCCGTTGGAAGTGGCGGAGCTGCTGCGGCCCTTGGCATTGGCTGGCTGGCCTGTCGGGCAGTCTTCAATGGGCGTGGCAAATTCTTTGTCTTCTCTTGGCGCCGGGGAAACTGGCGTGCCTGCCTCAGAGAAACGTTGGGCCTGGCTGTTTTGCGCGGCCAGGAGTGCGGCGATCACTGCTGGCAGCAGGAGGGGGCGGAACCCAGGGTGGAAGAGATAAGGCATGTCAGGCGTTCTGAATCAGTCGCGGCGCTTCTGGCGGACATAGGTCTGTTGCAGCACCACCTGGGTACCGTTCTTGCGACCGTGAGCGATGGCTGTGATGCGATAGACCACCTGGGGCTGCATGTAGAGGGCCAGACGTGGAGAGTCGTTGGCGATGAGGCCTGAGTTCCCTGCGTTGGCGTCATAGGGCAGGATCTCTATCCAGTACCAACCCCCCTTTCCTGTCTCACGGCTTGCCAGGATGGGATTGCTCTTGCCCTCAGAAATGGCGCCCGTGAACTGGCCGTAGCGTGCGGCTACATCGGTGGCGGTCATCTGGCTCAACGTGATCCCTTTGGTCTCGTCCACGTTGTTCCAGAAGTCCTGAGGCCCTGTGCGCTTGGTGCACAGGGCGTCTCGGCAGCTTGTGGGGGTGGCTCGGTTCAGGTTGGCCAGCAGCAGACCTACCTGATGGGTTTCCTGGGGAAACTGGGTGATGGTTGCAGCGTTGCGGCAGACGGATGGCTGGCTGCTGTTGGCGATGCAGGCGGCGCCGTTGGCCTGTTCGCCTCGAATGTCCAGTTCGGCATCCTGCAGCAATGCCTGTGCAGCTTCGAGGGCGCGTTGGTAGTCGGCATCGTTGCCCACGAACATCTCGTTGAACAGGGCGCTGCGCGATGCCCAAAGTGCCAGCAGCATGGAAAGCATGACCAGGGTGATCACGATAAACAGTGCGACGCCTTTCTGACGCTGCGCGGCACAGGTGTGGGCATGCCGCATGCCTGCTGCCTTGGCGGTCATCCAGCCATCCCCTGGCTGCGCAACTGATACACGCTGCGAAAGACCATGTGCAGGCGCCGGGTCCTGGGCGCCGGCAGCGTGGTCATGTCGATGGATTCAGCTGTGCCGTCACTGCTTGCGCAATCGGTGTAGCGGCTGTCGGCAGGCATGTTGATGACTTCGGTTCCGAAAAGCACCAGACAGACCTCCGCGGCAACTACGCGTGACCAGTCCTGGCCCACGGCGGCTGCGTTGACGTACTGCAGGCGTGCATCACCTTTCGGCGACTGGATCAGATAGCGCACCTGGAAGTTGGCGACGTTCTGGGCCAGTGGCTGGGCTCCCGCAGAGGGTGCTCCGGTGCAGCGCAGGGTGTTTTTGCGGGCGTCCAGCGCAAAGCGGCTCAGGATCAGGTTGTGGCTGTTGGCCTGGCCCAGGCAATTGCGCTGCAGTGAAGTTTCGATGGCCGAGCCGTGCAGCGGTTGCGTGTAGTTGCTGTAGCCCACGGTGAGCTTGTATTGAGCGCGGCCTGGCGCATCAAGGCCCAGGATGGTGTCGTGCGCAGGGTCGAAATCTTGTGCGCTCGCCTCGAATGCAACGGGGTCCGCCACGTCAACGGTGTCTGTTCCCTTTTTTGCAGACGAGAGAAGCAGCCGAAGAGACCCCGCCTGCCGGATCTGGCGGCCCATGACGCGGAAGATGTGGGATGCCTGCTGCTGCAGCTGGCTGGCATCGCTGACGGTGCCGGAGACGGCGCGTGATGCCATGAGTGCACCCAGGGCCACTGCGATGATCAACATTCCCAGGAGAAGGCCCACCAGCAGTTCGACCAGGCTCAGGCCCCGTTGACCAGGCTGCACCAGGGTTGCGGCGGCGATGTGGTTGTGCTTCATGGGCTTGCGCAGAAGAACTGGACTGCGTTGTTGGCAAGATATGGCGCGCAACGAGCGCTGAGCGCTATGTATTGCAGGTGGCAGGTTCTGCCGGTGGGGCAGGCCATGGCTTCGTCGCCGTGTGTGCCATCCCTATGGAGTCCGAGGGGTTTTTTGTAGCCGGCTTTGCTGGATTTCTCGTTTTCACGCCAGCTGATCACGATGCCCAGATGGCGTCCGTTGCTGGTGTCGTCTGTTGCAGGGAAGACCTTGGCGGCTCCGCCTGGCAGCAGTTGATGAACGGAAGCCTTCCACAGCGCGAGGTTGTAGCTGGCCAGCGTTTCTGGGTCGCATGGTGTGGCGCTGCAGTCGGCGGTGGATTCAGGGGTGTGATCCCAATCGGATTCGTAGTTGCTCATCTGCCCGAGAGAATTGGGGTTGGCGTGGGTGCGCTCGCTGAAGTCTTCGATCAACCGGATGGCCTGAGCGCGGCGCACGCCGCTTTGGGTGTCGGCCAGGGTGCGCATCTGCAGGCTCAGGATTCCCAGAACACCCAGGGCCGTGACGACGGTGGCAACCAGGGTTTCGATCAGGGTGAAGCCTTTGGCGTGCCGAGCGTGGGTGCTTGTCAGGCGCATGGAATGCCCTCCCGGCCGACCACCCGGATACGTCCGCCGGACGAAACGCAGATGCCTTTCGCTGCAGCAGAGACGAGGCCGGCGGAAGACGGGGCGACGGCGAAGCCCATGGCCGTGAATCCACCCATTTGTCCCCATCGGTCCACACTGATGATGGCGGCGGATCTGGAGCGGATGACAAGGGTGCGAGCGGGAGTGTCGAAGCGCTGTAGTTCTTCCCGGGGATCCCAGCGCTTGTTGCCATTGCGGTCAACGAACACTACCCAGCCACAGCCCCAGTCCGCGTGACGTGCAGCCAGAGTGCAGCCGTTGGTGCCTTGGGGTAGTTTCTGGATGAAGACGCCGCCCCCGCGCCGGACGGCTTCGGAGCGCGCGTATTGCAGCGTCGACTGCAGGCCCTCCACGGTCTGGCGAACGCGCCATCGCTCGATGATGAGGTGGAAGCTGGGGGCTGCCAGCGTGGTGAGCACGGCGAGGATGGCGACGACCACCATCAGCTCGATGGCCGTGAAGCCTTTTGCGCCCGGGTGGGCCTGAGACCAGGTCGATGACATGTCTTGAATCCCTCCCCGTCGATCTGCTTGCGAAGCGCTGGTTGTGTTTGCGTGCCGCTCAATCTATTGGGGTTGTTCGTACATGTCTTTCAGACAAATCTGTTTCTGTCCTCAACAATTAGGAGTCGTGCCGTTGGTGCAGGGTCATCCGGCATGACGATGCGTCAAAAAATCCAATGGTGACAAGGTATTGCCGGCTTTGCCGCTATCGAACTCCGGGGTAGGACTGTTTTTTGTTGGGGGGAACGCTCAGCGCCGCTGTCTGCCGGGTGGCGGCCGGGTATATCCGGCGCATGCCCCGGCGTTGTGCCGGCCCTGGCATTCGCGGTACAGCCGCTTGTCGCGTTGTTCGGGTGATTCCTCGGAACTGCTGCGCTGGGGTGGAATACGGACCCGCTGTCCGCCTTTTTTGCGCTTGGTGCCTTGCGCGGCCGATGTGTCGGAGCGGTGAGGGCTCGCCTGGGCCGGCAGGGCCAGGCATAGGGCCGCGACCAGGCTCAGCAGGGCGCATTGCTGCCGATGTGCGCGCCAGGTTGCAGCAGTGAATGAAAAACGCGTTGCCATGGTGTTGCCCTCCCGTGATCTATGAATGTCTGCAGGCTTCGCGGCATTCTGGGCGGGCTGTCGGCCTGCGCGGTGTGGGGCCACAAAGCATGTATGGATGCTGGACAGGGCGCGCTTGTTATAATCCCAGGGTTTTGCATGGTGCAAGACGCACGTCGGGGCCTTTCCAGTCCCGGCGCAAGTAACCAAGGCTGCCTCCCTGCTTTTGTCTGTGAGGGGCCAATTTCAAAGGAAAAAAATGATCGCATCTTCCGTGAAGGCTGAAGTCGTCAAGTCCAACGCACGCTCTGCCAACGATACTGGCAGCCCAGAAGTGCAAGTGGCCCTGCTGACCGCACGCATCAACGAGCTGACCCCTCACTTCAAGCAACACGCCAAGGACCACCACGGTCGTCGCGGCCTGCTGCGCATGGTGAGCCGTCGTCGCAAGCTGCTGGACTACCTCAAGTCCAAGGACGCTGATCGCTACACCGCACTGATCGCCAAGCTGGGCCTGCGCAAGTAAGCACGGTGGGAGATCAAAACGCCTGAGTTAGCCTGTCTAGCTCAGGCGTTTTTTACTTCGGAGAATGCAAGACAGAGCGAAGCTGTGTCATTCCAGTGCTGCTGATTTGATAGCAGTGAATCCAGCACTGGAATGGCATCGTGTTCTGAATTGCTCTCCATCATGGCCCGATGAGTGCATCGGTCCACCCATTCCAAAGGAGCAACAATGTCCATCTTCAACAAAGTCACCAAGACCTTCCAGTGGGGCCAGCACACGGTCACCATGGAAACCGGCGAGATCGCCCGCCAGGCTTCCGGCGCCGTGCTGGTCAACATCGATGACACCGTGGTGCTGGCCACCGTGGTGGCGTCCAAGCAGGCCAAGTCCGGCCAGGACTTCTTCCCGCTGACCGTCGATTACATCGAGAAGACCTACGCCGCAGGCAAGATCCCCGGCAGCTTCTTCAAGCGCGAAGCCAAGCCCAGCGAACTCGAAACCCTGACCAGCCGCCTGATCGACCGCCCGATCCGCCCGCTGTTCCCCGAAGGTTTCTACAACGACGTGCACGTGGTCATCCACACCGTGTCGCTGAACCCCGAAGTCGATGCCGACATCGCCGCTCTGATCGCCACCTCGGCTGCCCTGTCCGTGTCGGGCATTCCCTTCAATGGCCCCATCGGTGCCGCCCGCGTGGGCTACATCAATGGCGAGTACGTGCTCAACCCCGGTCAGACCCAGCGCAAGGATTCGCAGATGGATCTGGTCGTGGCCGGCACCGAAGCCGCCGTGCTGATGGTGGAGTCCGAGGCGCAGCAACTGCCTGAAGACGTGATGCTGGGCGCCGTGGTCTTTGGCCACGAGCAAGGCCGCATCGCCATCGACGCCATCCACGAGCTGGTGCGCGAAGCCGGCAAGCCCGTCTGGGACTGGGTCGCTCCAGCCAAGGATGAAGAGCTGATCGCCAAGGTGGCGGCACTGGGCGACGAAGCCCTGCGCACGGCCTACCAGATCCGC
>NZ_JAELTK010000132.1:0-10665 GCF_016428765.1 Delftia sp. ASV31 | reverse complement strand
CCCCCCCCCCCCCCCCCCCCCCCCCCCCCCCCCCCCCCCCCCCCCCCCCCTTTTTAGATGTGTATAAGAGACAGATCGTAGAGTGGCTGCATATGAAGAGATAGAAAAATTGATATTACTAATTAAAACTGCAATAGTTGACGTTGATGGTAATCCTTACCATATGCTTTTCTCAGATGACGATGCACATCAGAAGGTTTGGAATGTTATTCATAAATCAATGTCTCAGGCGCTATGGATTTCTGATGATATTTTTAAAAGTATCCGAGAGTTGAACAAGATATTTTATGCAGGAACTAATGCAAGCTCAAGTTTGATTGAGTTCGGAAAGTTAAATTATTCATTTGTTGCGGAGCTTCGGACTAGGCTTGAAAAGCTGCATACACGCGACATGCTTGTGTTGCATGATGTTCCCGGATTTTTGAAGGGGAAAAGAATTTCCAATGACTATGAGCCTATTCCGGAGCGAAGATAACTCTGTTTTTGATGGGCGAGTCTGATGTTTATATAATTTTTGATTTAGTATCTATAATTAATGGCGGTTTTAGAATAAATATTCCGCTTCTGAATTTGTAGGTGGGTAGATGGACACATAAAGTGTCGTCGCCAAGCGTTTGCTGCGATAGGGCACGCGCGCTCTGTTGTTTACTTGCACGGGCTCTCGTCGCTCCCGTAGGACTTTCGCCACCGAAATCTTGCCCAGGGACGGACAGCCTGCAGCCCGCTGCTGGCCCAACATGAAAGCTCGATGAAACAGGAGCAACGAATGGCGATTTCAGAAAAGATCCAGGACCTGCGCAAGTGGGATGACTCTCGCAAGGGATTCACGGGAGAGCACTGGTTGGTGCTCGGTGCTGGCCTCTTGGCGCTGCGCCACGCCCGGCGGGCGGAAAGTGGCATGAGCCGCCTTGTGAGTGGTGCTCTGGGTACTGCACTCATCGCGCGAGCTGCAACAGGCCGCGACGGTGTGCAGGGAACGGCAGAGGGCTTGGCTGCAAAGCCCACGCTGGCCGAGCGCCTGCAGATCGCCGCACGCCGCCTGTAGACGCACAGACAAAGAAAAGGCCCGCGGTTGCGGGCCTTGTTTTTTCAGGTCAGTTCTTTATCAGCGCTGACGACGCATGCGGCGCAGGCCGAACAATGCCAGCAGAGCCGACATCAGGATGACGCCCCACTCGCTCAGGGAGGGAATCGCAGCCGCGCCGCCGGCTGGAGCTGCTGCCAGCACGGGCACGAGTGGGTCGGCGATCACGCCCACAGCAGGGTTGGTGTCACCAGGGCCGTTGTCCGTGATGGTGTAGGTCACCGTGGTGCGCGCGCCGTTGACGACGACATTCAAGGGGGTGGCAGGATCAAACCAGCCTCCGACACCATCGGGTTTGCGGAACTGCACGCCTTGGGGAAGAGCGCTGGGGTACGTGAGTGTCATCGTCAAGGGAGCCGTGCAGTTTTCAGCGCTGAACGCAAATTGGCCGTTGGGTGCTTGCAGACCAGGCGGCGTAGATGCCGCGGGCCCGAAGCCGCCGCCAGTTTGCAGCGTGCAGGTGGGACCGCCGCCGGACATCGTGGCAGTCGGCGTGCCAGCCATGCCGGGCACACTGCCGGGGGCACTCGCCAGTTCCAGTTTGCGCGGGGTGGCTTGTACAGCGGGGGAGGGCGTGCCGGTAGTTCCGTTGGTTGCCGCGATGGAGAAGTTGTAGACGAAGCCATTGGTCAGGCCGACCACGACGATGGGTGATGCCGTTCCTTGCTGAGTGACTACACCAGGCGCGCCCACGGGAGTCGCGGTAACGATATACCCGGTGATGGGGTTGCCACCGTTGGATGCAGGAGGAGTGAAGGTAACGGTTGCCTGGCCGTCACCTGCAGTGACGTTGCTGATCGCGGGAGCTCCAGGTGCTGTTGCACTCACCGTGAAGGTCTGAGATACCTGAGGTGCGGGCGCGTAGCTTCCGCCGCCATCTTGGTTCGCATTGATAGTGCAGGAGCCAAGGGCCACGAATGTCAGTGCGCCGCCAGTAGAGGTGGTGCAGACATTTGTGGTGGAAGATGTGAAGGTCACAGGCAGGTTGGAACTGGCCGTTGCGGTCAGTGTTGGCGTGGTGCCGAAGTTCTGGGCACCGGGGTTTGAGAATGTGATGGTTTGGGCTTGCTGACCATTCACTAGGACCCCGGAGGTTGCTCCTACATTTGCCAAGGTCAGCACAGCATTGGTGCCACCGCTCGTCATCGTGCTCCCATTGAGAGCGATAGACGATCCCAGCGTTACGCCATCTGCGTCAACATCTCCTGGCTGCACGGTGTATGTAAAGGTCAGCGTGGAAGTGTTGCTGCCGCTGACGAAGTTCGCTTGCCTGGAGGTCGCGCCAATCGTCAAGGGGATGGAGGGCGGGCCCCCAGCTGTGACCGTGACGGGGGCGTTGTAGGTGACATTGAACTGCAGGCTCTGCCCAGCGGTGTAGGTTCCGTTGGCAGGGACGCTGACAGATTGCACGGAGGGGGCTGAAGCGGCCAGCGTGTAGTTCAGTGTCTTTTGGCAAGCATTGGCGTCTGTGATCGTGACCCAGTATGAGCCCGCACTCAGCCCGCTTGCCGTGGCTGCCGTACCTCCAGATGGTGCCCAGGAATACGTGTAGCCAGGGGTGCCTCCGGTAGGCACGACGGTCGCGCTGCCGTTGCTGCCTCCTCCAACCGGATTCACCTGAGACTGAGTGCCTGAGAGAACCGCTGCAGGTCCTCCGACAGTCGCAGTCGCCGTTCCCTGCAGGGTGTTCGAGTCTGTCACCGTGACTGTATATGTGCCTGGCTGCAACCCTGATGCAGTGGCATTTGTGCCGCCAGAAGGTGCCCACGAGTAGTAGTAGGGCGGTGTGCCGTTCTGGATGTTGAAAGCGGTAGCGGTGCCGTTGCTTCCCCCATAGCACGAGACGTCGGTATAGGCCGCAGACACTGTCAGCGACTGAGCGCCGGCAGTGCCTACATACGCGGCAAGTGCAACGACGCTGCTCAGAGCCAAGCCGCGGAAAATTCCGGAAGACATATTGATCCCCTTATTTATAGCAATCGACTCGCTACCTGTAAGCGCTGGATGCCGAATCGACCTTCGGCTACCGAATGCAGCGGGAATTGTAGAAATTTGTGTCTTTTGTGTCCATAACTGAAACTTGGTAGCCGCTTGAGCAAGGAAAAGAAACAAGCGCCGCAGTGGGAGCGCATCGAGTTGGACTACAGGGCGGGCATCAAGAGCCTTCGGCAGATCGCAGCAGAGCAGGGCATCAGCTAGGGAGCGATCCGCAAGCGCGCGAAGCGTGACGACTGGAGCCGGGACCTGTCGGAGCGCATCCAGGAGAAGGCCGAGCAACTGGTACGCAAGGAGGCGGTACGCAGTGAGGTACGCGCGGAGCGTACTGCGTCCGAACGTGAGGTGGTGAATGCGAATGTGCAGGCTGTGGCCACGATCAGGCTGGCGCACAGGCGGGACATCCAGAGGGCGCGCAAGATCACCAACGCGCTGCTGGATGAGCTGGAGCAGATGGCTGACGCGGACACGGTGGCCTACCTGCAGGAACTGGGCGAGATGCTGCGCTCGCCCGACGACAACGGCATGGACAAGCTGAACGACCTCTGCCATAAGGTCATAAGCCTGCCGGAGCGCTCCAAGACCATGAAGGTGCTGGCCGAGAGCCTGCGCATCGTGGTGGACATGGAGCGCCAGGCCTTCGGCATGAACGACAAGGACGCGGGCAAGGGGCCGAACGGCGGCGGCAACGTGGGCCACTTCGAGCTGCATTTCGTGGACGCGCCTGCGCGTGAGCACGATCCACGGGACGGGGAGGGCGCATGAACCTGCTGTCCACCAGCCTGCAGGCCGCGCACCTGGCGGATGATGAGCCGGACTTCGCCGAGGACTACGAGGTAGACCGCTCGCGCGTCCGGGTCGAGCTCCCCGCGAAGCTGCGCGGCCTGTTCCAGCCAAAGCGCTTCAAGGTCATGTACGGCGGGCGCGGCGGGGCCAAGTCCTGGAGCGTGGCCATGGCCCTGCTGGTGATGGGCAGCAATCGCCCGCTGCGCATCCTGTGCGCGCGCGAGATCCAGAAATCCATGCGTGACTCGGTGCACCGCCTGCTGTCGGACCAGATCGCGGCCCTGGGCCTGGGCGGGTTCTACGAGGTGCTGGACACGGAGATCCGCGGCGCCAACGGCACGCTGATCCTGTTCGCGGGCCTGCAGAGCCACACGGTGGACTCGATCAAGTCCTTTGAGGCCATCGACATCGTGTGGATCGAGGAGGCCCAGAGCGTCAGCGCCCGCAGCTGGGAGGTGCTGGTGCCGACCATCCGCCGGCCTGGTTCGGAAATCTGGCTCACGCTCAACCCGGACCTGGCCACGGACGCCACCTATGCGCGGTTCATCGATGCGGCCGACGGCGACACCTGGCGGTGCGAAATCAACTGGCGGGACAACCCATGGTTCCCCGAGGTGCTGGAGAAAGAGCGCCGCCGGCACTTCAAGCGCGACCCGGACACCTACTGGAACGTGTGGGAGGGCCAGCCCAAGCGTACCGTGGCGGGCGCGATCTATGCCAAGGAGGTGGAGCGCCTGTACAACGACGACCGCGCGTGCCTGGTGCCCTATAACCCCAAACTGCCCGTGCACACGGTCTGGGACTTGGGCTGGGCCGACAACATGGCCATCGCCTTCGTGCAGCGCCCGGCCATGGATTTCCGCGTCATTAACTTCATGCAGGACAACCAGAAGACGCTGGAGTGGTATGTGGAGCAGATGGAGAAGCTGCCGTACCGCTGGGGCACGGACTTCCTGCCACACGACGGCGCCCACGGTGACTTCAAGACCGGGCAGACGGCCCAGCAGATCCTGGAGGACATGGGCCGCGAGGTCGAGGTGCTGGAGCGCGCGGGCCTGGAGTCGGTTATGGCAGCAAAGGCTGATGGGCGTGCAGCTGATGCAGCCCTGATGAGTGATTCCTGGCCCAACATGTCGCGTTGACGAGCGCGCGGGCGGGCAAAAGGAAACGCCACCCGGAGGTGGCTTGTGTCTCAGACTTGTCGTCGCCGCATTCTTGACAGTCCGAACATTGACATCAGCGCCGACAACACGATGAGGCCCCACTCAGAAATCGTGGGAATTGCGTGCGAGGCTGCAGGTGCCGCCAGCAACATGGGCGCGAAAGGATCCGTGATCACGCCCGGCACGGTGGTCTCGTTGTCGCCCTCGCCGTCATCCGTGACGCTGTAGCTCACCGAATTGCCATTGACAGCCAGGTCCGGCGGCGTGAACCAGCCGACCTGCATGGGCGACTGGCCGTGGGGGCCATATTTTTGCATCGTCAACCCCGCTAGGCTGCCGGCCGGGTAGTCCACCTGCACCTGGAGCTTGGCGCCTGCGCAGCCGGTGGTACTGAAGAACAGCGCACCCACTGGGAAGGATGCATTCGCCGGTGCACTGGGAATGCCCGACGCACTGATGCGAAGGGTTCCGGGGGACACCGTGCAACCCGCCTGGGTGCTGGTGACCAGTACGGACGCACTGCCTGCGTTGCCGGGCAGCGGTACGGTTTCGGCGACCGGTGCTGTCACAGCTACCGAATAGGCCCGTGAGCCTGTGGCGCCGTTGGCATCCGTGGCCGTCACTGTAAAGCTGCTGGTGCCGCTGGAGGAGGGGGTTCCGCTGATGGTGCCCGTCGATGTATTGAGGGACATACCTGCTGGAAGGCTGCCTGAACTGATGGTGTAGCTATAGGGAGCGGTGCCACCCGACGCGCTGATCGTGGCGCTATATGTGGTGCCTTGGAGCCCTGCGTTCAGGGAAGCCGGCGCCACAGCCAAGGTCGGGGCACTGACGGTGATGGATACCGTGGCCGGGCTGGATGTGCCGCTGGTATTGGTGGCGGTGTAGGTGAAGCTGTCCGGGCCTGAGTAACCGGTTGTCGGTGTGTAAGTGACGCTGGTCCCGCTGGCCGTGGCAGTGCCGTGGCTGGCTGCGCTGGCGATGGCCACGCTAGTGGCGGCGCCGCCGCTGAGATTCAGTGTGATGGGGTTGGCACTGCTGTTGGCAGCAACCGTGGCGCTGACGGTGCCGGCGACGGGCGCTTGGGCATTGATTGCAAATGTGTAGGCTCTTGATCCCGTGGCACTGTTGGCATCTGTGGCCGTGATGGTCAGGTTGGTGGTACCACTGGAGGAGGGCGTGCCGCTGATCACTCCGGTGGAGGTGTTCAGGCTCAGCCCGATGGGAAGAGTGCCAGCGGTAATGGTGTAGGTGTAGGGCGCCATCCCACCGGAGGCAGACAAGGTAGTGCTGTAGCTTGAGCCGGTCGTGCCGTTGGGCAGGCTGGTAGGAGTTAGCGCAATTGTCGGAGCGCTGACGGTGATGGATACCGTGGCCGGGCTGGATGTACCTGTGGCATTGGTGGCGGAATAGGTGAAGCTGTCCGGGCCTGAGTAGCCTGCCGTGGGTGTGTAAGTGATGCTGGTCCCGCTGGCCGTGGCAGTGCCGTGGCTGGCCGCGCTTGCGACCGCCACACTGGCAGCAGCGCCGCCGCTGAGATTCAGCGTGATGGGATTGGAACTGCTGTTGGCGGCTACTGTGGCGCTTACTGGTCCAGCGACAGGCGCCTGGGGAGCGATCATGAATGTGTAGGCTTTTGATCCCGTGGCACTGTTGGCATCTGTGGCGGTAATGGTCAGGTTGGCGGTGCCACTGGCGAAGGGCGTGCCGCTGATCAATCCGGTGGAGGTATTCAGGGCCAGTCCGGGAACAAGACTTCCAGCGGTAATGGCATAGGTGTAGGGTGCGGTCCCCCCCGATGCCGAAACGGTGCCGTTGTAGGGGAAATTGACGAAGCCGTTGGGCAGGCTGGCCGGGGCTATGGCAAGGATCGGGGCACTGACCGTGATGGACACCGTGGCCGCGCTGGAGGTGCCGCTGACATTGGCGGCGGTATAGGTGAAGCTGTCTGAGCCCGAATAACCTGCCGTCGGTGTGTAAGTGACGCTGGTTCCGCTGGCTGTGGCAGTGCCGTGGCTGGCTGCGCTGGCGATGGCCACGCTGGTGGCGGCGCCGCCACTGAGGCTCAGTGTGATGGGGTTGGCGCTGCTGTTGGCTGCGACCGTGGCGCTCACTGCCCCTGCAACAGGCGCTGGCACGTTGTAGGTATATCCATTGGTAAGAGTGGCCGAACCGCCAGGCGTAATGACCGCAACATTCACAGCGCCTGCAGCGTGGGCCGGCGTGGTGGCCGTAATTGTGGTGGCGTTGTTGACGGTGTAGCCCAAGGCAGCTGTACCTCCGAAGCTGACTGCAGTGGCGCCCGTCAGATTGGTACCGGTGAGCGTGACCGAGGTGCTGCCGGCGGTGCTGCCGCTGTTGGGGGCGACGTTCGTCAGCGTGGGCACAGCGGAACTGGTGACCAACAGGTGATACGTGGCCACACCACCGTCGTTGTGGCCGTCATTCAGAGTGATGCTGAAGGTATACGCGCCGGCTGTGGTGGGGGTGCCATGCAAGACCGTGGTCGCCGAGCCTGGCGAAGCGTCCAGTATGAGCCCTGGCGGGAGGCAAGGCGTCACTCCGTCATAGTCTGGGTCGTTTGCGTCACACTCTACCCACTGGTCCAAAGGCATTGTGCCCCCTATGGACGATATGGGGATGCTCATGGACTGTCCTACGGCGATGGTCGGTAGCGTGCTTCCTGACGCTGGGTTCGTGATAACCGGAGCTGCGGCATGCGCGCAAGTCAGCAGCAAGAACAACTGCATAAAAAGAACGGCGATCTCTCGAAAAAACCAAGGTAAGAGCCTTATTTTTTGCGGAATTTTAATCATGTAGGCCATTGCTAGTTACCTGATTTAAGGTTTGGAGGAATGTTTTTGCTATTGAGGATATCTTCTCAATGGTTGAGATCAAGTCGCGAAAGGAAACATGGCTTGAATGCACTCGTTGCTGTCAATGGCTAGAGTAGCGCTCAGTGATTTTAGTAATAAAAAGTATATTTTTCTATCACTGATTTCTGTGCAAATGGCCAGCGTCGTTGGGTAAGGATGGTTGTCGGCGGATTTTTCACGATGTTCCCCACTCGTACCAAGCATGCCACCCTGCCGTGATCCAAACCACGTAAGGACGCACACATGAGCTTGAACGACGACCCTGAGCCTCCTGTCCGACGCCGAGCGCGAGGCTATGGAAGCCGACGAAAACGACTACGACCCCGAGGAAGACAACGCTGCAGTGCTGGCTGCCCTGGGTCGCTGCCCTCTCGATGCGGAAGTGGTGGAAGAGAGCAACGACGACGCGGCTGACTCGTGCAACGGCATGGCCGGCTACCGGCCTGGTGCGCACGAGGGTGGACCACGCGGCAAAGCTGCGCGCCAATGTTGTGTCCGTGCGGATAGGCGGCAAAGACCAGTACATCGTGCTCAACGAGCGCAACGAGAAAGCCGTGCGCCTGGCCATGGCCATGAAGAACATGGACACCATGGAGCTGGACAGGTTCACGGGGGGCGCGGCCTGGATTACGTGCTGGTTCGCATCCGTCAACACTCAGTACAACCCGGTGTTCGGCGTCATGAACCTGGCGCGCGACCTGCAGGGCGCCATGCTGCAGCTGTCCACCACGCCGCTGGCTGGCAAGCAGGCCGAGGTGTTCCGCAACATCCGGCGCAACACCCGCTCCTTCTACAAGGATCTGCGCCGCGAGCGCCGGGAGGAGGGCGCCGGCACAAGCGAATGGGCCAAGTTGTGGGAGCATCTGCAGCTGGACGGCGGCACCACCGGCTACCGTGACCTGCACGCCGATCCCAAGGACTGCGCCAAGGCACTGCACAGGGCGCTGGACCAGGTGGGCGAGGGCAAGGTGGTTGGCAACGGCCGCGCACTGCTCGCCTGGCTGCCGGGCTTCCATGAGACCCTGGAAGCCACAACGCGCCTGGGCGTCTACAAGGCTGCGCTGGACCAAGGCATCAGCCGCCAAGAGGCCGCGAGCATCGCCAAGAACATCACGGTGAACTTCAACCGCAAGGGACGGAACATGCCCGTGGCCGGCGCGCACTTCGCTTTCCTGAACGCGGCGATTCAGGGCAACAAGCGCATGCTGGAGACGCTGGCTGAGCCGGCCGGGCGCAAGGTCATGATGGGAGGGGCCCTGGGCATGGTGTCGGCCATGGCTGGCTACCTGATGATGGGCGGCGGTGATGGCGCCGACGACGAATGGAAGAAGATCCCGGACTTTGTGGAAGAGCGGTCCATCATCATTCCGCTGGGCCGGCAGGACTGTGTGGCCATCCCCCTACCGTTGGGGTTCGATGTTTTCCCCAACATCGGGCGCGCCATCGTGGAGATGGCCGTGCACGACGACCCGACCAAGAGCCGAATGGGTCACGTCCTGGACATGGCCGTGGTGGCCATGGATGCGTACAACCCGCTGGGCTGATCTTCCAACTTGAAGCAAATGCTGTCGCCAACCTGGTTCGACCCCGCTCTGGCGTTGATCGATAACAAGGACTGGACGGGCCGGGAAATCTACAGGGAAGACCGCAGCTCCAAGGACCCCAAGCCGGGGGGGGCGCCCGGGCCAAGGACTCGACCGCAGCGCCATTTCGGTGGGTAGCCACCGCTGCGAATGCAACCACAGGCGGCAACGAGTGGCGGCCAGGTGCCTTCAGTCCCACGCCCGAGGCTATCGAGTACCTGTTCGGGCAGATCACCGGGGGGTGGGCCGGGAGGCTTCGAAGGTTGTCGGCATGGCGACAGCGGCCTGGACGGGGGAGGAGTTGGCCGCGCACCAGCTCGTCCTGGTCGGCCGGGTCTATGGCAATTCGCGCGGCGTGAACGGACAGAGCGCTGGCTAATACGAGAACGTCAAGCGCATCAACGTCAGCATGGCCTAGACGAAGGGGCGGGTGGAGCGCGGGGAGGAAGCCGATGCGGTGCGGCTCGATATGCGGCTGGCCCAGCTGGACGGGGCTGCAGGCTTGGTCGACAAGCATATATCCAACTTGGTGAAAGCCCGCCGGCGGATTCAGGCCAGCGATGAGCCGAGCAAACGCGATCAAGTCAAGGCGATCAATCTTGAGATTGAGATATCAATGCGGCAGTTGAATAGTCTTGTGGAAGATGTTCTGGCTCGGATGCGCTGAATATATAATGAGATAGGAGTGCTTGATTGATTCTTTTGTATCGAATCTAGATGAATCTTTCAGTCTTCCGTAGTGCTGTGTCAATCTAAATTATCCTATAGGGAGCAAGGCTTTGAAGAGAAATATAATCGGTGCCATAATTTTCTTTGTATCTATTTCGACGGCATATGCGGCGGGAGTGGTGGAGCAAATATCTACGCCATATCATGTGAGTGTAAGTGGCTGGGCATGCGATAGCGCTGCCCCTGATGATTTAATTGAAGTGGAAGTTTGGCGGGGAAGCTTATTTGTTGGGTCGTTGTCCGCAAATGGGTTTAGAGAACCCGCAGTTGCAACAGCGTGCGGAAGCAGCCATTCAAATCATGGGTTTAATCTGTCTCTTATACACATCTGACGCTGCCGACGAAATGCGAACAGTGTAGATCTCGGTGGTCGCCGGATGAGGAACAAGGGGGGGGGGGGGGGGGGGGGGGGGGGGGGGGGGGGGGGGGGGGGGGGGGGGGGGGGGGGG
>NZ_JAELTK010000131.1:0-10847 GCF_016428765.1 Delftia sp. ASV31 | reverse complement strand
GGCCCAGGGCTTTGACGACGCCGCCTTCGCCGACCGCCACGGCCGCATTGGCGAGGCCACCATCTGGAACCTGGCCTTCTGGGATGGAGACGCCGTGGTCTGGCCGCGCGCCCAGGTGCTTCCGGGCACGACCGAGTCCATGCTGCGGCGCCAGTTGCAGCGCCTGGGCGTGGCGCAGCGCCAGGCCGTGCTGACCCGGGCCGACCTGCCATCCCTGGCCGGCGCCGTGGTGATGAATTCGTGGTCCCCGGGCATTCCGGTCAGGCGCCTGGCCGATGTGCATCTGCCCGATGCGCCCGGCTTCGTGCAGTTGCTGCACCGCGCGCATGCGGCCGAGCAACCGGTTGCACCCTGAGCCCTCGCCATGAAAAAAGGGAGCCGCAAGGCTCCCCCGTCTCTTCACCCGTGCAGCGCCGGTCTCAGTTCAGCGCCATGCTGAGCTTGCGGCGGTAGCTGTTGACCAGTTGCGTGGCTTCGTCCTGCTCGGCGCCAGCCTTGCCCAGCAGCTCGATGCCGCCGCTGCTCTTGCCGGGGATGGCGTCCTGCTTCTTGGGCTTCGGGGGCGTGAGCAGCTCCAGGATGCCCACGTAGAGCTTGCGCGCGGCCTGGCCGTTCCAATCCTTGTCGCGCATGATGATTTCCAGCAGTTCGTCCATGCTGGCGGCCCATTGGCCTTCGGCGGCCAGGGCCCGGGCCTTGCCGAAGCGGGTGTCGAAGTCGCGCTTGTTCTGCGCGATGACGGCGTCGAACTGCGCAAACTCCCAGTTGCCACGCTCGTCGTTGTGCACGAACAGCATGCACTGCAGCCACTGGTTGAGCGCCTCGAAGCGCGTGGCCTGGGGAATGCGCTTGAGCGGCTCGGCCAGCAGGGCGCCGGCCTCTTCGTAGCCGCCCGTGGCGATCAGCAGGCGCACATAGTCGAAGCGCGCATCGTCGTTGGCCGGGTCGGCGGCCAGGGCGTCGGCCAGCTTTTGCAGGGCGGCCTGGGTGTCGCCGGCTTCCAGCAACTGGTGGGCCTCGTCGGCTTCGGCCTCGGCGGCCAGCTCGCCTTCGGAGGGCAGGTGCTTGTCGAGGAACTCGCGCAGCTTGCCTTCGGGCTGGGCGCCCATGAAGCCGTCCACGGGGCGGCCGCCCATCATCAGAATGCAGGTCGGGATAGAGCGGATGCCGAACATGCCGGCCAGTTGCTGCTCCTGGTCGGAATCGATCTTGACCAGCTTGAAGCGGCCTTCGTAGGCCACTTCGAGCTTTTCCAGGATGGGGCCCAGCGTCTTGCACGGGCCGCACCAGGGCGCCCAGAAGTCGACGAGCACCGGCACCTGCATGGAGGCGGCGACGACTTCGGCTTCGAAATTCTCAATGGTGACATCAATCATGTGATCAGACCCTGTGGCAAGGCGCGCGGCCAGGGCGCGCAGACTGTGGCGGTTCGGAGTTCGGCGGCCGAATGCCTCCGATGCGGACCGTGTGATTCTCCAGCAATTCCAAGGCCCAGGGCGTGAACGCCATGGGCGGCAGCCACCCCAGATGGGAGCAGGCTGCGCGCATTTCAAGCCGCCCGGCCGAGGGCGCGGCGCGGCAGCGCTGGGCTATATTGGCGCGCTGTGCCGCCATTGCGGCCTGCCATCAACGCAATGAGGGAGGGCTCGCCTTGATCAAGGTTTCGCAGCTGGTGTTCGAGTACCCCGGCCACCGCGCGCTCGATGGCGTCAGCGTCCATATCGCCGCAGGCACCGTCACGGCCCTGGTGGGGCCCAACGGCGCCGGCAAATCCACGCTGATGCGCTGCATCGCCGGGCTGGACCAGCCGCTGTCGGGCCAGGTCCAGGTGCATGGCATTGCGGTGCAGGAGCAGCCCCGCGAAGTGCACCGGCACCTGGGCTATCTGTCGGATTTCTTCGGCCTCTATGACCGCCTGAGCGTGCGGCGCTGCCTGCAGTACGCGGCCCTGTCCATGGGCGTGCCCCCGTCCGAGGCGCCGCAGCGCGTGGCGCACGTGGCCGGGCAGCTGGGCCTGGCCGATCTGCTGGAGCGCCTGCCCACCGAGCTGTCTCGCGGCCAGCGCCAGCGCGTGGCCATCGGCCAGGCCATCGTCCACCAGCCGCGCGTGCTGCTGCTGGACGAGCCGGCCAGCGGCCTGGACCCCGAGGCCCGCGCAAGCCTGTCCCAGCTGATGCGGGCGCTGCAGGCCCAAGGCATGACCCTGATCGTCTCCAGCCACATCCTCAGCGAACTCGACGAGTACTGCACCCACATCCTGAGCCTGCGCGGCGGCCGCGTGGAAAGCCACGAGGCCCTGCACGGCAGCATTCAGGCGCCGGCCGCCGGCGGCGATGTGCCGCTGGCGCTGTACGCGCTGGAGCTGGCACCGCCCCCGGGTGCCTCGGCCGGGTCGCTGGCACGGCAGCTGCACCAGGTCCTTCCCGACACCCCTGTGCCGCCGCCCGATGACCAGGGCCTGGTGCATCTGCAGCTGTGGCTGCCCGCCCTGCCGCGCGAACGCGCCGACCTGCTGGCACGCCTGGTTGGCGCCGGCCTGCCCGTGGCCAGCCTGGCGCCTGTGCGCGAGCGCCTGCAGGACCGCTACGCACGCGGCCTGCAGGCCGCAGCACCCCTCACCCCTGCGGAGCAGCCATGACGCACAACCCCGAATTCCAGCGCCAGCTCTGGCTCAACTGGCGGCCCGCCCAACTGGGCTGGAGCCTGCTGCTCACCGCCTTGCTGCTGGCCACGCCAATGGTCCTGGTCCAGCCCGAAGACCGCCTGCATGCCCTGCTGGTCGCCGCCCTGATCGGCATGTGGATCGCCGCGGCCGGCCTGGGCAGCGTGCTGGCCGGGCGCGGCCTCAACGAAGAGGCGCACCAGCACACCTGGGACTGGCAGCGCCTGTCGGCCCTCACGCCCTGGCAGATGGCCTGGGGCAAGCTGCTGGGCGCCCCGCTGGCGGCCTGGCTGTACATGCTGTGGTGCGCGCTGGCCGTGCTGGTCACCTCGGCGGGCCAGCCGGGCGGGCTGGCCTGGGGCGTGCACGCCGTGCTGCAGGCCGTGCTGTGGGGCCTGGCCCTGCAGGCCTGGAGCATGCACTCCGTGCTCATGGGCTGGGGGCCGAAGGAGCAGCCCGCGCGCCGCATCCGCTTCGTGCTGGTGCCGCTGCTGTTCGTGATGGTGCTGCCCGGCCCCATCCTGGGCCGGTTGACCGAGCAGCTGGGCCGCGAAGAAGGCCGCCCTGTGCTGTGGTGGTCCGTGCCGCTGCACGGGCGTGGCGCCATCTACCTGTTCGGCGCCATCGCGCTGGGGCTGGGCCTGCTGGCCCTGTGGCGGCTGCTGTGCACGCGGCTGGATGTGCGCACCCTGCCCTGGGCCTGGCCGCTGGGCCTGTGCGTGGCGGGCCTGGCCTTTGGAGGCATGCACCTCGATGCAATGCAGTTGCAGGGCCCCGGCCCGGCCTCCTTCTTCGCTTGGACCACCGGGCTGGCGCTGGCGGGCACGGCCTATGTCTGCCTGCACGGCATGGACGAAGGCCTGCGCAGCTGGCGCCAGGTGCAGTGGTGCGTGTTGCAGGGGCGCTGGCGTGGCGCGCTCGAGGCCCTGCCGCTGTGGCCCGTGAGCTGGCTGCTGGCCGTGCTGGCCTGCGCGCTGTGGCTGCTGTGGCCCGCGGGCGGCCAGCCCATCGTGCCGGGCGCGGCCCAACTGGCGGCGCTGGCCACGGCGCAGTTGCTGCGCGATGCCGCGCTGGCCACGGGCTTTTCCCTGCTGGCCGGGCGCATCAAGTCGCCGCTGGCCGCGTTTGCCGTCACCTGGCTGCTGGTCAACATCGTGCTGCCGCTGCTGGCCTTTGGCCTGGCCGGGGCCGATGCCGCCGTGCTGGCCCAGCCGCTGGCAGCCGGCCTGACAAAGCCCGTCACCAGCGGAATGTGGCTGTCGCTGGCCGTGCAGGTGGGGCTGGCCCTGGCCTGGCTGGCCCATGTGTTTCGCCAGCGCGTGCTGGGTTTTGCGCGCGAGCAGCACACGGCTGTGCGGTGATTTGGCGCATGGATTACGCGAATTAGGACTAAAAAAGTAAAATCGCGGGTTCCACTAGGCCGGGCCGCAGGCGCCCTCACGACATGAACTCCATCCAGATCGGTGTGGTCATGGGCTCCAGCAGCGACTGGGAGACCATGCAGCACGCAGTTGCCATTCTTCAGCAATTTGGCATCGCCCATGAAGCCCAGGTCGTCTCGGCCCACCGCATGCCCGACGACATGTTCGCCTACGCCGAGGCCGCTGCCGGCCGTGGCCTGAAGGCCATCATCGCGGGTGCGGGGGGCGCTGCCCACCTGCCCGGCATGATTGCCGCCAAGACCGTGGTGCCCGTGCTCGGCGTGCCGGTGGCCAGCCGCCACCTGCAGGGCGTGGACTCGCTGCACTCCATCGTGCAGATGCCCAAGGGCGTGCCCGTGGCCACCTTTGCCATCGGCGCGGCCGGTGCGGCCAATGCGGCCCTGTTCGCCGTGGCCCTGCTGGCCAATGAGGACCCGGCCCTGCGCACCAGGCTCGAAGCCTTCCGCGCCGAGCAGACCGCCGCAGCGCGCGCGATGACGCTTCCCCCGGTGGCCGTATGAGCGCAGATGTGATCCTGCCGGGCGCCACGCTGGGCGTGCTGGGTGGCGGCCAGCTGGGCCGCATGTTCGTGCAATCGGCCCAGGCCATGGGCTATTTCACGGCCGTGCTCGACGCCGACCCGACCAGCCCTGCCGGCCTGGTCAGCCACCACCACATCCGTACCGGCTACGAAGACCCGCAGGGCCTGGCCGAACTGGCGCGCCTGTCGGCCGCCGTCACCACCGAATTCGAGAACGTGCCCGCCGCGGCGCTGAACCTGCTGGCCGCCCAGCGGCCGGTCTCGCCGGCTGGCTCCTCCGTGGCCATTGCCCAGGACCGCGCCCAGGAAAAGGCCCACTTCGTGCGCTGCGGCGTGCCCTGCGCGCCCTATGCGGTGATCGAGACGCCGGCCCAGCTGGCGGCCGTGCACGCCAGCCTGCTGCCCGGCATCCTCAAGACCGCGCGCATGGGCTACGACGGCAAGGGCCAGGTGCGCGTGAAGAACGCCGCCGAGCTGGCCACCGCCTGGGAACAACTGGGCCGCGTGGCCTGCGTGCTGGAAAAAATGCTGCCGCTGGCCCATGAATGCTCGGTCATCGTGGCGCGCGGCCGTGACGGCTCCATGGTCAACCTGCCCGTGCAGCGCAATCTGCACCGCGAAGGCATTCTCTCCGTCACCGAGGTCTACGAAGGCAACCTGCCGCAGGCCCAGGTCGAGCAGGCGCTGGCCGCCGCACGCTCCGTGGCCGACGGCCTGGACTACGTGGGCGTGCTCTGCGTCGAATTCTTCGTGCTGCAGGACGGCATGCTCGTGGTCAACGAGATCGCGCCGCGCCCGCACAACAGCGGCCACTACAGCCAGAACGCATGCGATGTCTCGCAGTTCGAGCTGCAGGTGCGCTGCATGACCGGCCTGCCGCTGACGCAGCCGCGCCAGCACAGCCCGTCCATCATGCTGAACCTGCTGGGCGACCTGTGGTTCAAGGACGGCGAACAGGCCAAGGCGCCGGCCTGGGACCAGGTCCTGGCCCTGCCCGGCTGCCACCTGCACCTGTACGGCAAGCACGACGCCAAGCGCGGCCGCAAGATGGGCCACCTGAACGTCACCGGCCCCTCGCCCGAGGCCGTGCGCTCCACCGCCCTGCAGGCCGCCGCCATCTTAGGGCTAGAGCCGTTCTGAAGGCCCGCGCGATGATTCTTGATGGAACGCTGGCGGCCTCTGTCCAGGCCGCCGCACAGGCGCTGCAGCGCGGCGAACTGCTGGGTCTGCCCACGGAAACCGTCTATGGCCTCGCGGCCGACGCCGACAACGACGCGGCCGTCGCGCAGATCTTCACCGCCAAGGGCAGGCCGCCCAACCATCCGCTCATCGTCCATGTGGCCGACAGCGGCGCCATCACGCGCTACGCACGTGAAGTGCCGCTGTTCGCGCAGCAGCTGATCGACGCCTTCTGGCCCGGCCCGCTGACCCTGATCCTGCCGCGCCTGCCCCAGGCCGCCCGGGCCTCGACCGGCGGCCAGGACAGCGTGGGCCTGCGCTGCCCCTCCCATCCCGTCGCCCATGCCGTGCTGGCCGCCTGCCAGCAGCTGCAGCCGCCCGTCTGGGGCGTGTCGGCGCCCAGCGCCAACAAGTTTGGCCGCGTCAGCCCCACCACGGCGGCCCATGTGGCCGGCGAGTTTGGCGACACGCTGCTGGTGCTGGACGGCGGCGCCTGCGAAGTGGGAATTGAATCGACCATCGTGGACTGCACGCGCGGCGTGCCTGTGCTGCTGCGCCCCGGCGCCATCACGCGCGACGATATCGAGCGCGCCTGCGGCCAGCGCCCCCTGTCCAAGGAAGAGCTGCAGGAGAACACGCCGCGCGCCTCCGGTACGCTGCTTGCCCACTACGCGCCCAACGCCCAGGTGCGCCTCATGGACGCAAAGCAGCTGCAGGCCGGGCTGGACGTGCTGGGCGCCGACGCCAGGAACCTGGCCGTCTACCACCGCACACCGCTGCGCACCGCCTCGCGCGCCGTCACGCTGCGCGCCATGCCCGCCGACGCCGCCGCCACCGCGCGCGAGCTGTTCGGCGCCCTGCGCGACTTCGATGAAGTCGGCGCCCGGCTGATCTGGATCGAGACCCCGCCCGACACGCCGGACTGGGAAGGCGTGCGCGACCGGCTGCTGCGCGCGGCGGCTGCGGGATAGAAGAGGTCCCCCCGGGACTGCAGTGCCGCATCGGGCATCAACCCGCGCGCCTGTCCAACGGCGTGCGGCGCAGGAACAGGCGCCGTTCCAGGCCTTTGAATGGCAGGAGTTGCTAGAATCGCGCTACACAATCCCTTCGCGGTGTCATTCAGTTGGCTCAGGCTTAGGGCGAAAAGGCCACCGCAAGGTGGTCTTTTCATTGGTGGCTTGGACATTGACCAGAACAACCATCTACATCGACGGCTACAACCTCTACTACTCGCGGCTCAAGGGCACGCCGTACAAGTGGCTGGACATTGCTGCGCTGTTTCGTGATCGCATCCTGCTGCCGCAAGACCCTGGCGCAGAGGTTGTCGCCATCAAGTACTTCACGGCCCCCGTCAAAGCCTCGTACGCCCGGCATGGCGAGGCATCGGTCCAGGCACAGACCCAGTACCTTCGCGCCCTTCAGGCACGAGACCCTGGCCTGATCCAGATCGTCAACGGCTTCCACGTCTTCGAACCCACATCCCTGCCAAGCTACCAAGCGGGCGCCAACCCGAGCAAGAACAACGTGTCGCGCGTCTGGATGATCGAAGAAAAGCAGACCGACGTGAACCTTGCGCTGCACGCCTACCGTGATGCAGTACGTGGCGAATGCGACCAGCTGGTGATCTGCTCCAACGACAGTGACGTGGAACCCGCACTGCGCATGCTGCGCGAGGACGTGCCCGCCGCCAGGCTGGGGCTGGTCATGCCATTGCGCGACAGGACCGCAGCAGACGGCAAAGTGCCCAACAAGCGCTTGACGGCGTTGGCGCACTGGGTTCGCCATCACATCAGGGACGACGAGCTGGCGCAATCGCAGTTGCCGCTGAACGTGCAGACGCGGAAAAAACCAGCCAGCAAGCCTGCGCATTGGTGAACCCCCACAAAGCGGCCCTGGGCGGAACGCTGCCGCCTAGGACCTCTTCACCGAAGGCTCGTACGCCAGCTCCATCCGGTAGGCCAGCGCCAGGAACAGCGACTGCGCCAGGGTCAGCGTGCTGGTCAGGGAGCGAAAGCCGAAGGTGGCTGCGTCCTGGGCCAGCAGGGTGACGGTGGCGCGGGATGCCAGGGGGCTGAGCTGGCTGTCGGTCAGCGCCAGCAGGCGCGCGCCGCGTGCCAGGGCCGCGTCCACCACCTCCAGCGTTTCGGGCGCATAGGGCTCGAAGGAGACGGCCAGCATCACGTCGCCGGGCGCCAGCGCGCGCAGCTCGCCCTTTTGCATGGCGCCCAGGCCGTGCAGCCAGTGCACGGGCTTTTCGGTGTGCTGCAGCGCATAGGCCAAATAGGCGCCCACGGGGAAGGCCCGGCGCGAGGCGGCCAGCCACAGCGAGGGGGCATCCATCATGAGGTCCACCGCCGCCTCGAACTGCTCGGGCGGCAGGCCGCGCTGCAGGGCCTGCAGGCTTTCGATGCTGCCTTCGATGACCTCGTGCGCCAGGCGCGCGCTGCTGCGTGGCTCGTTGCCCGAGGCGATCAGGCCCCGGATGCGGTCCTGGTAGTCATGCTGGGCCGAGAGCTGGCGCGCCGCATCGGCGCGGAACAGCGCCTGCAGTTCCGAGTACCCCGAGAACCCGAAATGCTTGGCAAAGCGCACCACGGCCGAAGGCTGCACGCCACATTGCTCGGCCGTGGCCTGGATGCCGTCGAAGGCCAGGCGATCGCCCTGCATTTCCACATGGCGGCCGATGGCCTTGAGCTGGCGGCTCAGGGCCTCGAAGCCTTCGCGCAGCACTGTGAGGAAGGCGGCGCGGTCGGCGTAGGGGCCGGCCAGCGAGGGGGCGCCTGCATCGCCAAGGGTTTTTCTATTTTTCATATATATGGAAAACTTTTTCTATTTCGATCTATGATCGCATGCACGCAACGATTATGGACAGGCCCGCACGCGGGTGTCCGCAACGCACAGGCCTATGACGATGAGCATGCTGAACTTTCCCTCCGACCGGCCGCTGGACGTGGCCTGCCTGGGCCGACTGGCCGTGGACCTTTACGCGCAGCAGATCGGCTGCAGCCTGGAGGAGGCCAGCAGCTTTGCCAAGTACCTGGGCGGCTCCTCGGGCAACATGGCTTTCGGCACGGCGCGCCTGGGGCTGCGCTCGGCCATGATTTCGCGCGTGGGCGATGAACAAAATGGCCGCTTCCTGGTCGAGACGCTGCGCCGCGAGGGCTGCGACACCAGCCAGGTGCAGGTCGATGCCCAGCGCCTGACCGGCATGGTGCTGCTGGGCATCAAGGACCAGGAGACATTCCCCCTGCTCTTCGCCCGCGAGAATTGCGCCGACATGGCCCTGGACGCCGAGGCCATCAGCGAGGCGTTCCTGGCCAGCTGCCGCTGCCTGGCCATCACGGGCACCCACCTGAGCGCACCCGGCGTGCTGGCCGCCAGCCGCAAGGCACTGGAGATGGCAGGCCGCCACGGCCTGGTGCGCGTGCTGGACATCGACTACCGGCCCGTGCTGTGGGGCCTGGCCGGACGGGGCGACGGCGAGACACGCTATGTGGCCAGCGCCGAGGTCAGCCGCAGGCTGCAGGCCGAGCTGGGCCAGTTCGAACTCATCATCGGCACCGAGGAGGAATGGCTGATCGCCGGCGGCGTGGAGGGCGACCTGATCGCCAGCCTGCGCCGCGTGCGCGAATGCAGCCGCGCCGTCTTCGTGGTCAAGCGCGGGCCGCTGGGCTGCTCGCTGATCGAGGGCGAGGTGCCCGATGCGATCGCCGATGCGCCCACGGTGCTGGGCGAGCGCGTGGAAGTGCTCAATGTGCTGGGCGCGGGCGATGCCTTTGCCTCGGGCCTGCTGTCCGGGCTGCTGCGCGGCAAGAGCCTGGAGGAATCTGCGGCGATTGCCAACGCCTGCGGCGCCATCGTGGTTTCGCGCCATGGCTGCGCTCCGGCCATGCCCACGCAGGCCGAGCTGGCGCACTGGTTCTCGGGCCACCGCCATCCGCGTCCCGACCAGGACCCCGAGCTGTCCCACCTGCACCGCGTCAGCCGCGCGCGGCCGCAGTGGCCCGCGCTGTGCGTGCTGGCCTATGACCACCGCAGCCAGTTCGACGATCTGGCGCGCGAGGCCGGCGCAGCGCCCGCGCGGCTGCGCCCACTCAAGCGGCTGATCAACGAGGTGGTCGCCCAGGTCGAGCGCGATCCGGGCAACGCGGGCCGCATGGGCGTGCTGATCGACGGCCGGCACGACCTGGGCGAGGCCGCGCTGCACGACGCCACGGGACGCGGCTGGTGGATAGGCCGGCCCATCGAGCTGCCGGGCTCGCGCCCGCTGCGCTTTGACGGCACGGACTCGCTGGCTTCCGAGCTGCTGCACTGGCCGCAAAGCCATACCGTCAAATGCCTGGTCTTCTACCACCCCGACGACACGCCCGCACTGCGCGCCGAGCAGGAAGCCTGGCTGCAGCAGGTCTGGACCGCCACGCGCGCCAGCGGCCATGAGCTGCTGCTGGAAGTGATCCCGCCAAAGGACGCGCTGGCGCCCGACGACCGGGGCGAGGCCGTGCTGCGCGCCATACGCCACTTCTACGACCTGGGCCTCAAGCCCGAATGGTGGAAGGTCGGCACCATGGCGCGCGAGAACTGGGAGGCGCTGGACGCCCTGGTGAACGAACGCGACCCCTGGTGCCGGGGCGCCGTGATCCTGGGCCTGTCCCAGCCCGTGGAGCAACTGGTGCAGGGCTTTGCCCAGGCGCGGGCGCCCGTGGTCAAGGGTTTCATGATCGGCCGCAGCGTCTGGGCCGGACCCGCGCTGCAGTGGCTGCTCAACGAGCTGGACGACGCCGCGCTGCGCGATGCCGTCGCCGCCAACTTCCGCGCGCTGATCGCGGGCTGGGATGCCAGCCGCGTGGACGCGCGCCAGGACATCACCGAAGGAGCTGCGGCATGAGCCCCCGCCCGGCCGCTCCGAAGGGGGCTCGCACCGCAGCCCGTGAGGGCGAAGGTCTCCCAATGAGCCTTCTCGTCAAGGCCGCGCCCGGCCGCGTCGTCACCGACATCACGCCCGCCAGCGCGGGCTGGAAGCACATCCACTTCAAGGCCCTGAGGC